>JAJAYT010000017.1 GCA_026786085.1 Microcoleus sp. CAN_BIN18
GCCAACAAAGCCCGATCGACTTCAGCCGCAGAAACAATCAGAGGCGGAACAAACCTCAGCACTTTCGGCCCTGCGGGAACCAACAGCACACCAGCGGCGATCGCAGATTTGACAATATCACCCGATGTCAGTGCGATATCAGCCTGCAATTCCATCCCCACAATCAAGCCCCAGCCGCGCACCTCAGCAATTAAATGCGGATATGCGGCCGCCAACTTGTTGAGCCCAGCTTTCAACTGTTCCCCGCGCTGCTGGACGTTTTCCAGCAGGTTTTCCCGTTCCAAAGTTTGGCACACGCACAAAGCGACAGCGCAGGCAAAAGGATTACCGCCGAAAGTGCTCGCGTGACTTCCCGGTTCAAACACATCGCAGCTCGACTTGCACAGCATAGCGCCGATCGGGATACCGCCACCCAACCCCTTCGCAGAGGTAAAGATATCCGGTTCAATTCCCAGGTTTTCGTAACCCCAATATTTGCCACTGCGTCCCATCCCGACTTGGACTTCATCGAGAATCAGCAAAATGCCTTTTTCGTCGCAAATTTCCCGAATCCGTTGGAAATAGGCGACATCTCCGGGGCGAACTCCGCCTTCACCTTGCAGCGCTTCCATCATAATTGCAGCTACTTGGCGTTCATCTTTGTCGAGTTGCTCGATCGCCAGTTCGATCGCACTAATATCGTTATAAGGCACATAGTGAAATCCGGGAACCAACGGGCTAAAACCCTTCTGATATTTAGGCTGTCCCGTCGCCGTAACTGTCGCCAAAGTCCGCCCGTGGAAACTAGCAACAGCAGTAATGATTGTCGGATTCGAGATATTTAATTTTTCGTGGGCGTACTTGCGCGCCAGTTTAATTGCCGCTTCATTAGCTTCCGCGCCGGAGTTACAAAAGAAAGCTCTATCAGCGCAAGAATGGTCTACAAGCCACTTTGCCAGCTCGCCCTGTACGGGGATGTAATAAAGATTAGAAACGTGGTGCAGCGTCTGAATTTGCTGAGTTACCGCTGCAATCATCGCCGGGTGAGCGTGTCCCAGAGTGCAGGTAGCAATACCCGCCACAAAATCGAGATATTCGCGGCCCTGGGTATCCCAAACGCGACAGCCGAGGCCGCGTTCTAGGGATATATTAAAACGCCCGTATGTTGTCATTACATATTTGTCAAAGCTCTCGGGACTAAACGGGCTGGCTTCGACTTGGACTAAGGGTTCTTTTAGTAAGGTTTGTGGACTCACGAATTGCTCCTTAAAAAATCATGTGCAGGTCTCGATTGTACGGTAAAAATCCAGCTTCGCGGTGTAGGATGTTACTTTTGTCATAGAATCGTAACAGCAGAAGCAATTAATCCTCAAACAAATCTACCGATGAGTTATTACATTTCTCCTAACTTTCTCGATAAAGTTGCGGTGCACATCACGAAGAACTTTTTAAATTTACCCGGCGTAAGAGTTCCCCTAATTTTGGGAGTTCACGGCCGCAAAGGAGAAGGCAAAACTTTTCAAGCGGAACTGGTTTTTCAGCGGATGGGCTTTGAACCAGTGATGATATCTGGCGGGGAATTAGAAAGTCCAGATGCGGGAGATCCGGCGCGTTTAATTCGGTTGCGCTACCGGGAAGCTGCGGAGCAAATTCGGGTGCGCGGCGAGATGTGCGCAATTTTTATTAACGATTTGGATGCTGGTGCGGGTAGGTTCGATACTACTACTCAATATACCGTGAATACTCAGATGGTGAATGCCACTCTGATGAATATTGCTGACAATCCAACTAACGTGCAGTTACCGGGAAGTTATGACAGCACGCCCCTGCACCGAGTGCCGATTATTGTCACCGGAAATGATTTTTCTACGCTGTACGCGCCGCTGATTCGCGACGGGCGGATGGAAAAGTTTTATTGGGAACCCAGCCGGGATGATAAAATTGGGATTGTGGGCGGAATTTTTGAGTCGGACAATTTATCTAAAACCGAGATTGTGGGTTTGGTTGATAATTTTCCCGATCAGGCGATCGACTTTTTCAGCGCTTTGCGATCGCGTATTTACGACGAACAAATCCGCGAATTCATTCACAAAATAGGAATCGAGCGAGTTTCCAAGCGTTTGGTAAACACTTTGGAAGCACCGCCCGATTTCCCGAACCCCAATTTCAGCCTCGCTCATTTATTAGAAATGGGTAGTTCAATGGTTGGCCAACAAAAGCGGGTGCAGGAAATGCGCTTAGTAGATGAATACAATCAATCGCGCTTGTTCAACGTTCAAGGAACCGTCAATGTTCCGGCTGCTGTGCCAACCCAAAGTCAATCAAATGACCCATCATCGAAATATTATAAGGCTTACGTCGAACCAAGTTCTGAAGTGAGTAATGGTCAAGCCGCGCGGCTGAGTTCCGAGGTATTGGCACAAGTGCAGCAGTTGTTAGCAAGAGGCTGCAAAATTGGCATGGAATATGCAGACAATCGCCGATTTAAGACTGGTTCTTGGCAAAGTTGTGCGACAATTAAAACAACACAGGAAAAAGATGTGGTTGCATCTTTGGAAACTTGTTTGTCCGAACATGGCGGCGAATACGTGCGGCTGATTGGTATCGATCCAAAAGTCAAGCGCCGGGTTGTTGAAACAATTATTCAGCGGCCATAAAAGAAGACCGGGCGGTTGAAACCGCGTCTATACAAGCAAAACCCGAGCTCAGAGGGGTTGAAGACAAAGGCGGTTAAAATTACGTTATCCTCTCTTAGTCCGCGGAGGCGGACATCGTTTGTGTAGGTGCGGTTTCAACCGCCGTCCGATCTAAATTGTGCAAAAAATTATCAAAGTTAAGCCGTAGGGTGCGTCAGACAGAAAGTTCTTGAGTAGTCACAACATTCTAGCCTGACGCACCCTACAATACCTGACCAATTCAAGCTAAATTGTGCAAAAATTTATCAAAGGTTGCGCGATCGGGCATCGCACCTTGAGCACCCGCTTTAGTTGTACACAGAGCGCCCGCTGCACAGCCCCAGACACCGCCTCTGACAGCGATCGACCATCATCTAACGCCGCAGCCAAACCGCCGTTAAAAGCGTCACCAGCAGCCACAGTGTCGATCGCGCCAACCGCAAAAGCCGGCACAAAAAAGCTCTCATCCGCCGTCACAGCAACCGCCCCGCGATCGCCCAATTTGACAATAACATTGCGAATTAATTTTTCGTGATGCTCAACAATTTATGGGCTAATCCGATTGTCAATCTCGTAATGACCAACGGCTTGATTTTCATTTTAATGCCAGTCTAATCGACTTGAATGAGAGCGAAATATGAAGCCTATAATCGTCACTCATCTCCCAAGTCATTCGTGTTTTTAATGGCTGATTATAAACGCCTGGAATTCAAGCTTGCATCTACTTTGCACCTTTATTGACCAATACGGTTCAGTTAAGAAAGTAATTGCTCAGCGCGCACCTCACTTAACTGAGAAGTACCATAATCTCTGCGATTGCTTCGCTAGCTCGCAATGACAAATAGTGTTAACTGAACCGTATTGCTTTATTGACAAGTTAGATTTCCCAAACTTGATTTTAGACCATCTTAACCTTCCCTCAGTCCTGTCTTACGGTACTCTCGCTGCTTAAAAACTGTCCGAACTATTGTTCCTCTTACTTGCTAAAATATCTAAATATTCATGTTTGAGCCACTTTGTCTTGAGGTAAAGCAGTATGGTTACGGAAGAGATTACTGTTAGTGAGCATAAATTTGTTATTTTACACATCAATGAAACTACAAAACTGGTTCATCGAGTCAATGTCCGCACACCTAATGATTTAATTAAGGAAAGCACACATCATTATCCAATGGGAATCACCAGAGAAGAAGCTATTAAATAGTATTGTTTCAACTCTTAGAACTATCCTTTAGACTGGAGTTCCCCCTTGCGGGGGAACTTCTTTTTAGAGGTTGAGCCAAGATATGTTTAATTGAGTGCAAGATCACATTAGTTTAATATTTTTTTCAAAAATGGGTAGATAAAGATAACATTATCTAGGTATAACAATGTACCAGTTATGGCTTTTGTGATTCATCAAAGCATAATTTCTGAAGTCTATCGTCCACAAAGTTTCGTCAAAATCTTCATAGGAATTAATTTCAGAATCAGCAATTAACTCAATTTTATCTCGATTTGTACAAATCATAATTTTACCAAAATTGCCAACAAACTGTTGAAAGTTGCTTGTTAACGAATAAAATTTTACAGAAGCCGGCACTTTCTGGTTAGGACACATAATTAGTAAATCATAATTACCATCAAGTGACTTCAATATCTCAACTTTTCCGCGACTAATACAAGTTTTTATCAAAGTCCGATTAGATTTGTCAAGTGTACTAATGAACTCAGATAAGATAGTGCTTGAGTCTTGATCTGCATTTTCTAGTATCATAATAGGCGGTTTCTCCGAATAGTTAGGCTGAGTACATATCTCGCCATTCGGCATAATTGCATTAAACAAATTTGCTTTTTGTAAGTTTGTTTCACTCAGGTGAGCATTTTGAAGATTAGCTTCACTCAAGTTAGAACCTTGAAGATTAGCTCCACTCAGGTTTGCATTCTGAAGATTAGCTCCATTCAGGTTTGCATTCTGAAGATTAGCTCCACTCAGGTTTGCATTCTGAAGATTAGCTCCACTCAGGCTAGCATACTGAAGAGCAGCTTTAATCAAGTTAGTTCCGGTAAGGTTTGCTTCACTTAAATTAGCTTGCACCAGATTCACTCCCGTTAAATTTGCCTCACTCAGATTTGTCCTGAACATATTTGTAAAACACAAATTAGCTCGACTTAAATTTATCTCACTTATATTCACTCCAGCCAGTTTTAGTCCATTATTCACTCCAGTCAGTTTTAGTCCATGAAAATCTCGTTCTCCATTGGCATAACGAAGCAAAAAATTTTGTTGGTCTATTTCAATATTTTCAGAAACTTCTAATTTTACTGCGGATGAGTTAATGTCTTCATTTGAGCTATTTAAGCTAACCTCTGTACTACGGTACAAAAGATTTTGTTGGTCTATTTCAATATTTTCAGAAACTTCTAATTTTACTGCGGATGAGTTAATTTCTTCATTTGAGTTCTTTAAGCTAACCTCTGTAATTCCGGCTGAAGCTATTTTGTTTTGATTGTCAGTATGCAATGAATTCAAAATCCATTCCGTCTGTGCAGATATTATTGGTCTTGCACGAAGACTATCTGTTCTCCATCCAGAGTGAGTCTTTCTTTCTACTGATACATGATTAACAAAAATCCTTTCTGGTGCAATATACCCTCTAGGTTCTAGAAAAGTTTGAATTTTTTGCATGAGATTTTCTAAATGTGGCTTGATTAAATCTGAGTCTATATCATGATCCGTGCAAATCTTCCAAGAGGTATATTTATCAGAACCTAAAACTTTAAAAGACTGTACAACATCACAACCGTAAAAAATATTAATACTATTACAAACAAAATCTTTCCACTGCTCTAAACTGCTAATTTGCTTAGGCATTGGTAAATCAGAAGATAAGTAAGTCGGCGCAAAAAAACCAAACTATGTTAAGATAAGTAAACAAAGATAATACATCTACTGAGGTAACTCAATATATGGGCGCTAGATTAAGGGTATTCCTGACTCAACAGCAAGACAAAACTCTATTAAAACTGA
>JAJAYT010000018.1 GCA_026786085.1 Microcoleus sp. CAN_BIN18
ACCGTGTGTCGGTGAGTCAATTTGCACCGCCTGGCGTCCTCATCGATGCCGAGGGGCAAGTACTGCAGTTCCGCGGCTCCACCGGCGCATACCTCGAACCGCCGATGGGAAAAGCCAGCTTTGATATCCTCAAGATCCAAGTCTGGCAATTCTTCGATAATTTGCTCAAAAGTCAAACCCGCAGCTAGCAACTCTAGGATATCGATGACTCGAATCCGCATTCCCCGGATGCAGGGACGATTGCCACATTGTCTTGGGTTCACGGTGATTCTGTCAAACAGATAAGCAACGGATGCTGGCATTGGTTAAAATTGTTTGAAACCTTTGTCTCTAGCTTACCTCATTTATCGCCCAAAACTCACACCGCGATATAATTCTGCGATCGCAACTTCCACCTCAATACTCTGTAAAGTATTATTTGTAGGCTAGGCGTAGGCAGGAAGTGGCTCATAAACGAGTTGCATGAGTTTTTCTGAGGGAACGGTTTCCATTGCATAGGTATTACCTTGAGCATCGGCAAAATCTACTAGATAAGCGCGATCGTCAAAGCTCATCAGAATCGTGCCAACTTGTCCGGGTCGGAGCAAAATTGGCCCAGAGGTTTCTTTGTGGATTGCCTGAATTTCTTCGGTCAAGGCAACAACATCATACTCGTGTAACGTCATCATAGTATCCTCACTTATTAAGCTGACAATATTGCCGTGCCACCTCGATAAAGCGGATCGACTATGTTGCGATCGTTAGCATGAGCTCTTGAGGATTCAACAGTTGACGTTTGGAGGCATTGAGAAATTCGATGCTAACTGGTTCGTCATTTTCGTCATAACTGACAATCACGCCTCCAGGTTCAGAGATAGCATTGGCTGGAAACGCATCACGGAAGATAAAAATCAGAATGTCTGCTTCTGCATCGTATTTAACTTTCATCGGTATTCTCCTGCCAATATCGCTTAAACCGTATTAACTTGCCTCAGAAAACAGTAAAGGCGTGTAAAATACATCTTCTTTGAGGCACTCCGCCGCAAAAGCAAACACGGCTTGGATAGATTCAGGATTAAGCGTTGGGTAGTTTTCTAGAACTTGTTGCTGCGTCCAACCTTCTGAAAACAACCCTAGAATAAACTCCACGGATATTCGTGTTCCCTTAATTACAGGCTTACCAAGCAGAATTTTAGGATTTGAGTGAATGTGTGCTTTCCAGTTCATAGCCAGTTTGCCTCTATAGAGTTTTCATCTATTTTGAAACCTTTGTCTCTAACTTACTTCATTTATCGCCCAAAACTCACACCGCGATATAATTCTGCGATCGCAACTTCCAGCTCAATACTCTGTAACATCACTAAATCGCCCGCACCATAAACCACCGTTTCCCACCGTTCCCCAGCCCCATCTTTCACCCGACGGCGACACTCAACTCGCATCTCATCCTGCCCGATTAAAACATACTCTTCCAAGGATTCCAACTGTCGATAATCCTCAAACTTATCAGTGCGATCCTCTTCGAGGGCTTCGCTAACGAACTTTTCAGTCGAAGGAGACAACACCTCAGAAATCAACTTAGGATAGCGCTTCACATAGCGATCGCTCTTATCTCGCGGATCGCACGTCACAAAGGCATCGGGATAATAGAAAAACGCATCAGCATAATTCACCTTTACGTCACCGGAAAAAAACTGACATTCCCCATCACGCAGGTGAAAATTAATCACCGTTAAAAAATTAATCGCGAGACGGCTATGATCGTCGCTACCACCCGCCATTGCGTAGACTAAACCGCGCCGATATTCATGCCGGATAGTATTCTCATGTTCGATGGAAAGGTACTCTTCGGGGCTAAATCCAGAGGGGATGGCAATCATAGTATTGCAGGCGAATTTGATAGCTTAATTGTAGCGATTTTTGAGTTACTACCAGGTATTATTTGTTCGTTCAAGGCAACAACTTCATACCCGTGCAACGTCTTCATAATTATAATTATACTATAATAGAGATCAGTCCCTTCAAACTTCCATAGTTTATGACCACAGCAGTATCTATTGACATTGGTACGCTCATTACACGCACTCCCGGACTGCATGGTGGATGTCCCCACATCCTCGGTAAAGGCGTTACCGTTCGCCGGATTGTAACCTGGTACAAGCGAGGATTGAATGCTGAAGAGATTTGCGATCGCATCGGACATCTCACCCTCGCCGAAGTCTACGCTGCATTAACTTACTATCATGCCAACACCGCAGAAATTGAAACTGATTTGATTAATCAAGCAGCAGAAGCCAAGCGTCTTGAAGCTTTGTATAGCAACTTTGGTAAAGAAGCATGAGTGAGATTAGGCTTTACCTAGATGAAGACTCCCAGGATCAGTCCCTACTAAGGGCATTACGGGCACGTCAAGTCGATGTAACCACCGTCAACGAAACTCAAACAGAAGGATTAATCGACGAAGAACAACTTCGGCTAGCTGCTACTCATAACAGAGTGCTTTACAGTCACAATATTGGAGACTTCTGTGAGTTACATAGTGAGTTTCTTGTCAGAGAAGAATCTCATGCTGGCATTGCGCTGATCTCACAAGACTATTCCGTGGGCGAGCAAGTTAGAGCCATCATGGAACGGGAGCATCCCAGTTTTGCAGTCAGTATAAATACTCAAAGACTTGGCCGACAAGTTGATGGCAGAATAGAAAGCAGATAAATTACCATCACCCCAAGTC
>JAJAYT010000019.1 GCA_026786085.1 Microcoleus sp. CAN_BIN18
AACAATAAAAATTGTAAGTTATTTAATTCGCGATCCTAACTTAATTTTGAATTGTCACTTTCCTGTTAGTATACTCAGGCACCCAGCCTTGAGCAGTGGTGTAATACTGCACGGCTTTCAAGTACAGCAATGGAGTGAGATAAAACCAATGTTCGGTATTAGCGGGCACTTTAATGTACTCTGCTGCTTGCAGCATTAACTGTATCTGAGAGCCGTTAGCATACACAAAACCAAAAACACATTCCCCAGCTAAAATGTGAATAACTTCTGCATCTGCGTGGGTGTGAGTGCGATTGCTTTGAGTCATCAGCGCGTAAATTTGCTGAGAACCTGGGTGCAGGACTTTTAAGTCGCACCACTGACATCCGCTGACACGCTTGAAGTAGGCAAACTCGGTTTTAAATGCTGTAAGAATCTGCTGTTTTTCCGTGACATTCAGAATGTCTTGAGCTAGTAGTTCTTGAATCGTAGGATTTTCGTTTGTTGGCAGGCGATCGATCTCAATATTTAAAATAGCCAGTTGACTCGCAATCGTCGCGATATTTGTATATATCCTACCGTCTTCCAGTTGCAGAACAGCCATATTGCACCACCTAGTTTGTTGAGCTTTGAGGAAAATTTAGTTTCCATTTTAAAGCTGCCTTTTTAAGCTACCTTCAGAAACTAAACTCCGGCTTGTTTTCAATAATAACCGATCGCGAAAACTCGATATCCTACCTTCACAATCATCAAAGAATTAGGAAATATGAGATATTTTTGGTTTTTTTTAAGTTTTATTTCTAGTTCTCAGGATTGGGCTAGGAATGTAGATCGATCGACTCTGGCTATTTTTTCGGGTTCGGTGTTTAAACGGGCGATCGGCAGAACACCGCCTACAGCATCAGAATACAGAAACAGAGGGTAAATCTATAAAATTTCGGTCAGATTAGCATACAATACAAGACTAAAGCTCAAAATTACGGCGCAGCCTAAATTGCTGCTACTTTTATGCCTCTACCTATAGTTGCTATTATTGGACGCCCCAATGTAGGCAAATCGACGATCGTCAACCGTTTAGCCAACAGTCAAGACGCGATCGTCCACGACGAACCCGGAATCACGCGCGATCGCACATACAGACCAGCATACTGGGCCGATCGCGAATATCAAGTCGTAGACACCGGCGGGCTAGTATTCGACGACGACACCGAATTTCTGCCTTTAATTCGCGAACAAGCACTGGCGGCGCTGGCAGAAGCGAGCGCAGCCATCTTTGTAGTAGACGGACAAGTCGGACTCACCGGTGGTGACGAGTCGATCGCATCTTGGCTGAGACTGCAAAAAGTCCCCGTCATTCTCGCCGTCAACAAGTGCGAATCCGAAAATACAGGGCTTACCCAAGCAGCAGACTTTTGGCAATTGGGAATGGGAGAACCTTACCCAATTTCCGGTATTCACGGTAACGGCACCGGCGAATTGCTCGACAAATTAATCACTCACCTTCCGACAGAAGCACTACCGGAAGTAGACGAAATTAAAGTAGCAATCATTGGTCGTCCCAACGTCGGAAAATCGAGTTTGTTAAACGCATTTCTCGGAGAAAACCGCGCCATAGTCAGCCCGATTTCCGGCACTACCCGCGATGCGATCGACACATTAGTAGAGCGCAACGGCCAAACCTACCGCCTGATTGATACAGCCGGAATTCGTAAAAAGAAAAACGTCGAATATGGCGCAGAATTTTTCGGCATCAACCGCGCTTTCAAAGCCATCCGCCGCGCCAACGTCATACTGTTAGTAATTGACGCAATTGACGGCGTTACAGATCAAGACCAAAAATTAGCCGATCGCATCAGCCAAGAAGGTCGAGCCTGCATCATAGTCGTCAACAAATGGGACGCCGTAGAAAAAGACTCCGACACCATCTACGACTACGAAAGAGAAGTAAGAACCCGACTTTATTTCCTCGACTGGGCAGAAATGATTTTCGTCAGCGCCGTGAGTGGACAGCGAGTTGAAAAAATCATTGAATTAGTAGACAAAGCCTCCGACGAACACAAACGCCGAGTCGCTACCGCCGTTATTAACGAAGTAATAGAAGAAGCCACAAGCTGGCATTCAGCCCCAGTTACCCGCCAAGGAAAACAAGGCAAAATCTATTACGGTACTCAAGTACGATCGCAGCCGCCGACAATTGCACTGTTTGTCAACGATCCCAAACGCTTTACCGAAAACTATCGCCGCTACATGGAAAGCCAATTCCGCAAACACCTAGGCTTTACCGGTACACCAATGCGACTGCTGTGGAGAGGCAAAAAAGTTCGAGAATCCGAACAAAGCAGCACAAACAGAGCGCTGCGTGTCAAGTAATTTTCGATTTTAGATAAAAAACGCAATTTAACCACCCAAGCAAATTGCGTTTTTTTCTATTTTCTTCCTTCTCTTCTTTCCTTCGCGTACTTTGCGTCTTCGCGGTTCAATGAATTAGTATTCTTAAAAATCTAAAATCTAAAATCTAAAATCTAAAATCAACAAGATGGATTTATTAAGATCGCTCCCCATAGGACTTTACCTAGAACAACCTGTTACCTGGCTCCATCGTCTCGACTCCCGTGTAAAATTAGCCTGGTTGATGACATTTCTGATCGCACCAATCCTCGCCAATCCAATTTGGCGATTGATGCTAGTCGGAATGTTAATCGTACTGACACTCACAGCAGCGATTCCCTTCCGCGTGTGGAAACAGCAAATGGGACTGCTGCTACTATTCTGCGTTTTAGTATTTTGCCTCAGCGCGATCGCCCCCGATGCACTTCCTTCAGAACACCAACCGCGCCTTCCCGCTGACGAATTAACCTTTTCCCAACAACCAGCAACCCTTCCCGAACCAGCCCCCAAAAAATCCTGGTACAATCCCTTTAATTTAGGCTCAAACTCCCAAACCAAAAATCCCAAATCCCCAATCCCAAAGTCTCTCCCCCAACCCACAAAATATAGTTATGTTTTATTCAAGCAAGGCCCGATTAAAATAACCCGTAAATCCCTAGATTTAGCTATCAACGTCAGCACCCTATTTTTTACAGTAATTTACAGCACTAACCTCTATCTCCTTACCACAGCCAGCGAAGAAATCACCAGCGCGATCGAAAACTTAATGCAGCCTTTGCGTCGCTTAAACTGGCCTGTTACTGAAATAGCATTAACATTAACTTTATCTTTGCGATTCATTCCTCTAGTCTTAGAAGAAATACAAAATTTAGTGCGATCGGTCAGTACCAGAGCGATAAACTGGAAAAAACTTGGATTTCGTCGCGCCGCTCAAGTTTGGTTGATGATAGCCGAGCGACTGTTACAAAACTTGCTTTTGCGAGCCGAACAAATTGCCAGCGCCATGAAAGTTCGCGGCTTCACCAGTCCCGATCGACACCGCGTAGAATGGCACCAATTACACTTCAAAATTAGAGACTGGATAGCGATCGGCTGCTTACTCGTGCTTTGGAGCGCCCGCTTAGTTTGGGGCTGGGACAGTTAACAGTTGACACAATCCTGCTAGAGTGATGGAGACAAATATCTAGAGATCCAACACTTTGAACATCTATCTTGGGACAGATATCGTGTACGTTCCCCGCATTCAAGCCGCATTAGACCGCTTTGGCGATCGCTTCCTCCAAAAAGTTTACACGCCGGCCGAACAAACAGACTGCGGACAACTAAATTCTCAACACAGCAGCATTAAAGGTAAAATGAACCGAGTTTCTTGCAACCAACTAGCGGGGCGGTGGGCAGCCAAAGAAGCTGTTGTCAAAGCTCTAGGCACGGGATGGCGGGGAATACGGTATGCAGATGTAGAAGTTCAGCGCGACGAGCGCGGTGCTCCGAAGCTGCAACTGCACGGAACAGCAGCAGCACAAGCTTCTGTTTGGGGAAATTGCCAGTGGCAATTAAGCCTCAGCCACGACGGAGACTATTCCACGGCTACGGCGATCGCCCTTTGTACCCCGTCTGAGAATAACCCCGTCCCGCCAGAACAGCGAAACTAAAATCTAAATCTTTAATCTAAACTCGATCGATTGTGAGCGTGAGTCAGTAACTCAGCCCTAAAGGGACTGAGCTTGTAAGAGAAATCAAGCAAGCTATACTGACCCGTCTAAGTCTTAACTGACTACGTTTTTTGAGTCAAGACACCTTGGAATGCGAAGCTAGTTCCTTGCTCTGTCATTTGCAATTAAATAGTTCTAAAGTCACTCTTTACAGTGTTGCAAGTCTAAAAAGCTCTTAAAACATTGACTAAGCTAACATTACCCGAAAGGAGGGACTTTATGTCCAAAATATTTATTTTAGACACTGAGCAAAAACCATTAGACCCAATCCATCCCGCACAAGCGAGGCAGTTATTACGAAACAAAAAAGTAGCAGTTTTTAGACGGTTCCCATTTACTTTAATTCTCAAAGAATTGCATCTTGAATCGACCATATCACCTCTAAGATTAAAGCTAGACCCAGGCGCGAAAACAACGGGAATGGTATTAGTTGATGATACTGGAGAGGTTGTATTTGCGGCTGAATTAAAGCATCGTGGTTTTGCGATTCGAGACGCTTTAACTTCTAGAAGACAGTTAAGACGTGGTAGACGTGCTAGAAAAACCCGCTATCGTCAACCCAGATTTAATAATAGAACTCGTCCTAATGGATGGTTAGCACCAAGCTTACAAAGTCGGGTTGATAATATCAAAACTTGGGTTGATAAGTTATGCCGATTTGCACCAATTGAAGTGATTAGTCAAGAATTAGTACGTTTTGATATGCAATTAATACGTAATCCAGATATTCAAGGTAAGGAATACCAACAAGGAACTTTAGCGGGTTACGAAACGAGAGAATATCTACTACAGAAATGGGGCAGACAGTGCGCTTACTGTGGAGTAAAGGACGTTCCGTTGCAAGTAGAACACATTTTTGCGCGTGCTAAGGGAGGTTCTAATTCAATCGCAAATTTAACTTTAAGTTGCGAAAAATGTAATACCAAAAAAGGAACTAAAGACATTAAAGATTTTCTCGAAAAAGACCCATCTAGATTAGAGAAAATATTGAAACAAGCTAAAAGACCCTTAGCTGACGCAGCCGCAGTAAATACAACCAGATTTGCGTTACTGAATGCCTTAAAGTTAACTGGACTACGAGTAGAAACAGGTTCGGGCGGTCTAACAAAGTTTAATCGCTGTCAACAAAATTTAGAAAAAACTCATTGGCTTGATGCTGCTTGTGTAGGTAAATCAACACCGATTCTAAATATTAAAGGTGTCAAACCTTTGTCGATTACGGCTACTGGTCACGGTTCTAGACAAGCGTGTCGTACTGACAAATTTGGTTTCCCATCTCGCTATGTACCCAGATTTAAGTTTGTCAAAGGTTTTCAGACTGGTGACATAGTAAAAGCTGTCGTCACCACTGGCAAGAAAGTAGGCGAATATGTTGGAAGAGTCGCAATTAGAACTACTGGTAGTTTCAATATTTCCGCCAAACACGGGTTGATTCAAGGTGTTAGTTATAAATATTGTTCGGCAATTCATAAAAAAGATGGTTACGCATACTCAAATTAAACCAAGATTCAACGCGGTTAAAACCGCCCGTGTCGCTTCCCTCTCAGCCCTAAAGGGACTGAGTTTCCCGCATACCGTGAGGTCTTATGACTACCGAAACCTACCTGAATCATCCAAACTTTGGCCTCCTCTTCAGGGTATCCCAGGTTGAAGACAGCCAAGAATTATTTACCACCCTATACGCCCAGCGCCTATTTTTTTTAGTGACAAACGGCCCTGGCGGCCTGAGATTTGAACCAATCAGTCGCTCCGACGCTCGCCTCATGGTCGAAATTCGCCTGCGAACCCTGCGTCGCAGCGGTCTATATCAAGAGTACGACCAATTGCAGGTGATTCACAAGCGGACATTTCTATAGCGAAAATTGGTAATCGGTAATTGATAATTTGGTAATTGGTAACTGTCTTAATTTTCCTTCCTTCCAGTTCCCAACATTCAACACCTATGACCATTGCCTCTCGAATTAATAGCATTCGCCAACACTTGCCCGAATCAGTGCGGTTAATTGCCGTTACCAAACAGGTACCGACTGATGCTATCCGCGAAGCATACGACGCCGGCATCCGAGATTTTGGAGAGAGCAAGGTTCAAGAGACTGCCGAAAAACAAAGCCAACTGCAAGATTTGCCGGATATCAACTGGCACTTAATCGGCCACTTGCAAGCCAACAAAGCCGCCAAAGCCCTAGAGCATTTCCAGTGGATTCACTCTATCGACAGCTTAAAACTCGCGACTCGGATCTCGCGCTTGGCGGGGGAAATGTCTTGTTCTCCTCAAGTCTGTCTGCAAGTCAAAATGTTGCCCGACCCAGAAAAATATGGGTGGAGCGTCCCAGAACTGCTTGCCGACCTCCCAGAACTGAACAAATGTCAGCATATCAAAATTCAAGGTTTGATGACAATACCTCCGCTAGGATTAGATGACTCGCAAATCCTAGAATTGTTTAATAGCACCCGCGAACTTGCTGACAAAATCCAGGAGCAAAACTTGCCCCACATTCAAATGCAGCAGCTCTCGATGGGGATGTCGGGAGATTATGATTTGGCAATTCAAGCAGGTGCTACGATGGTACGCGTCGGACAAACCTTATTTGGCTCTAGGAGGGGATAAATTGTTCCAATCGGACGATCGGCACAACGTAAGTTAAATATAGAATAGTTAGCGACCCGCGGCTAACCCGCAACGCGAGTTATAGTCGGGGTAGCAAAATCGTGATGGAGGGTAAATCATGAACCTTATTTCCAAGATGCGAGATTTCATAGGCTTCAACAATGAGCCTGAATACGATTACGAGTACGACGAAACCGAAGGCGATCGCTTTCAGAACTACCAACCGCTTGAACCGAACGCCGCTACTGCCGCCACCGCAGCAGAAGAAGAACGTCGCCAAAATCGTAGAATCCGGGAGCGGTCAGTAGTAGGATCGACAGGTACGGATGTTGTTGCACCAACCGGGGGAGTAGGATCAGTAATGAATAACGTGATTGGAATGCCTGGAGCTATGAACGGGATTTCGGAAGTAGTAGTCATGGAGCCGCGCACTTTTGAAGAGATGCCGGCAGCAATTCGAGCTCTTAAAGAGCGCAAGTCTGTAGTTTTGAACCTGACGGTGATGGACCCAGACCAAGCCCAAAGAGCTGTTGACTTTGTGGCAGGTGGTACTTACGCCCTTGACGGTCATCAAGAGCGAATTGGCGAAAGTATTTTCTTGTTTACACCTAGCTGCGTGCAGGTGAGAACTCAGTCTGGTGTGGTTCACGAAGTACCGCCAGCCCAGGGACGACCCCGCGCTGCGGCTGCTCCTGCACCGACAGTCTGGCCCGCAGAACAAGCTCCAATGGCTCAGTAATCTGTTGACTGTTGACTGTTGACTGTTGACTGTTGACTGTTGACAGGAAAGCAGTTGGCAGTCGGCAGGAAAGCAGTTGACCAATAACAATAGGACTAAGACCAAAAAAATGTCTGCTATCGTTAGTTGGCAAGGTGCGCATTGCGCACCCTACATAGAGTGTGTGTGCGTCCAGTACCGAACTAATAACCAATAACCAATAACAATAACTAATAACCAATAACTAATAACCAATAACTAATAACTAATAACCAATAACAACTAACCAATAACAACTAACCAATAACAACTAACTAATAACTATGATAAAATTTGGTACGATCGGCGGCGGGGTAATGGGAGAAGCTCTTTTGTCGCGCCTCATAGCACAAAAAGTTTATTTACCCTCAGAAATATTGGTCAGCGATCCGCAACTCCAACGGC
This sequence comes from Microcoleus sp. CAN_BIN18, assembly GCA_026786085.1. Classification (GTDB taxonomy): domain Bacteria; phylum Cyanobacteriota; class Cyanobacteriia; order Cyanobacteriales; family Microcoleaceae; genus Microcoleus. Next base: position 7,850 of record JAJAYT010000019.1, read on the forward strand.
GCGAATTTTTGACGGAAACCTACGGAATCGCTACAACAGCCAGCAATCTAGAAGTTGCTACCGCTACAGAAGTGCTGTTTTTGGCGATTAAACCGCAAATGTTTGATACGGTAGCTTTGGAGTTGGCCGTGGCGATCGATCGCAAACAAGCAAATAATGGAGAAACGGCTAATTCCCAGCCAGAAGCGGTGATAGTGTCGATTTTGGCCGGAGTGCCGCTGAGCAAGCTCGAACCGGCGTTCCGGGGGCGGGGAGTGCTGCGGGTGATGCCGAATACTCCGGCGACGGTAGGGGCGGGAATGAGCGCGATCGCCCCTGGGAAACTCGTGCAACCGGCTGATTTAGAATTGGTAAAGCGGATCTTTCAGGCTGTGGGAGAAGTCGTGGAAGTTCCCGAAAGTATGCTGGATGCGGTGACTGGGCTTTCGGGTTCTGGGCCTGGTTATGTGGCGATTTTGATCGAAGCCTTGACAGATGGCGGTGTTTGTGCTGGTCTGCCACGGGCGATCGCCTCTCAATTAGCCCTGCAAACTGTATTCGGTACAGCGAAGCTATTACAAGAAACGGGAATGCACCCAGCAGAATTAAAGGATCGAGTGACAAGTCCCGGCGGCACAACTATTGCCGGAATTGCTACATTAGAGAGCAACGGCTTTCGATCTGCTTTAATTGAAGCAGTGAAAGCAGCTTGTTTGCGCTCTCAAGAATTAGGGAAATAGGTGTTACATCATGTCCGTTCGATTGACCGCAATAAGTAAAGTTCGTAGTGGGGGAAATTTTAGGGGCTCCGGGAGCGGCAGAAAATAATCGCATCCAAAGAAAAGGTTTTTTTTTTGTTATAAAAACGAAAAAAAAAAA
>JAJAYT010000020.1 GCA_026786085.1 Microcoleus sp. CAN_BIN18
ATAAGAAAGAATTGGCGATCGAAAAACGAGGTAGCCTTAAAAATGAATTCGATAAAGCTGAAACAAATCAGCGACAAGCATCAGACAAGTTTATTTATCAAGGCGGGAAAATTGCGGCCGATCGCAGTCAACTAGACAGACAGCTAAACGACTACAGAAATCAGGCAGAAAAAACCCGTCAAGCCATGATGGAATTGGTATCAAATACGCTACCACTAGCCCTAATTTCGCCCTTGCTAATCGCTGCGAAAACCCAAGCAGAAACCGAAGCCAGCCAGCAGCAAGCAAAGATTGCCCAAAATGTTATCAAACAAAGAAGCGATCGCCTCCTTAACTATATCGCCGAAATCTCCTTAAATGCCCAACAGCTAGATAAAATTCAAGACTTCATCCGCCAAGAAGATCAAGAACTCGAACAGCAAGCCGGAACCGACGCGCCGCCCTGGATGAACGCCGATCACAACAACATCCAGCAACTAGAAAACCTGCTGGGATACCAAATACCAGCCCAGCAAACTCTAGCCGCCGAACAAATAGCAGAAATCACCAACATCGAAACAGAAATCGACTTCACAGACAGACAACTAGCCACCGCAGCTTCCCCTGAAGCCTACGAAAAACTAGAATTAGAGGTCAGAAATGCTCAAAAAGCAGTCGCAATCGCAGCCGCTGCCTTGGAATCAGCCGATCGCCATATCGCGGAATTAGACAAAGAATCAGCCCAAACCCAGAAAGAACTAGAAAGCTACAGTAGCGAATATATTACCATCAGAAACAGCCAACACGTCATCAGTTCGATCGCTAAAGCCCAAGGTACACTAAAACTTTTTAAAGAAAAACTCACCCTCAAAAAACTCAACAAACTCGAAATAGAGATTACCGACTGTTTTCGCTACCTGTTGCACAAAACCGACCTGGTGCACAGAGTTGCGATCGATACTGACACATTTAGCCTGTCCATTTACGATCCAGAAGGCAAACTTGTACCCAAACACCGACTTTCTGCTGGGGAAAAACAATTGCTGGCGATCGCCTTTTTGTGGGGATTAGCTAGAGTATCCGGGAGACAGTTACCAGTTGCGATCGACACTCCCCTGGGCCGCCTCGACTCTTCCCACAGAAACAACCTAGTCGAACGGTATTTTCCCTCGGCTAGCCACCAAGTCATTCTGCTTTCTACGGACACGGAAATTAGCAAAGTAGAATATGATAAGCTGCAAGAATTGGAGGCGATCGCGCATAGCTACTTACTTAAGTATGATTCTACTAAGCGTCAGACTACTGTCGAAGAAGGTTATTTTTGGTAAAATCTATGGTAAACATCCTGCAATCACAAGCCGTAAACCTCCGCGATCTCATTGATAAATTTGGCATTCAGTTAGTTGAAGATGAGCAATTTTTTCGCGAATGGCAAGACGATCTCCCCGAACTGACTGACTTAGACAAGCAACTTCTAGACAAAGTAAAAGTAGGTTACATCAACTTGCTAAATTACCCACCCTTGCTAGAAAATGTCATCCGTATGGCTGTACTAGATCCGATGCTTTTTATCGGAGATTTTTACTTATCCCCATTTTATGTAAAAGCAGAAAAATCTGTACAAATTATTACCGAAGATGAGGGAACTATCGTCCGAGGTAACATGGATACCTTAGTATTAAAAGACCAATTCTGGGTGATGGTGATCGAATCTAAAAAAGCGGGATTTTCCATTGAAGAAGGACTCGCACAAATCCTTGCTTATATGCTAGGGAACCCTCACCCAAATAAACCTAGCTATGGTCTGATTAATGCTGGAGGAAGTTTCATATTTGTTAAATTGGTGAAGGCAGAAGTACCCCTATATGCTTTGTCTGACCCCTTTGATATTCGCAGACGGGGTAATGACTTGTACACCGTTCTCACAATTATGAAGCGTCTGAGTCAATTAGCAATTTTACCAGCAGAGGGCTAAAAACATGGAATCACCAGTCGATCGCATCCACCTCTCCCAAACAGCCAAAGACCAACTATCTAAACTGAAACGATCGACTAAAATCGATCGGTGGAACGTCCTGTGCAGGTGGGGATTTTGCCGATCGCTCGCCGAACCCAGCATACCATCCCCAGTGCCAATTCCCAGCGACAGCAACGTCGAACTAAGCTGGGAAGTCTTTGGTGGCGACATGGCGGATATCTTGATAATTGCCCTCAAACAGCGGTGTCACCAGGATAATTTGGGCACGGAAAAGGAAACTCTAGCTAAACAATTTCGCCTCCACTTACATCGAGGTATTGGCTATTTAGCTGGCGATCCGAATATTAAGAAAATTGAAGATTTGGTGGCGATCGCCCTATCGCCTGAGAAATTAAGAAATTAACTGACTGTTGACTTTTTATTTCTTCCTTCTTACTTCAACAGCGGGAAAAAATGACCCACAGGCCCTTGGCCTTCCCCAATATCCAAAGCATATTTCAAAGCAGTAGTAACATAATTCTTAGCCAATGTTACGGCTGTAAACAAATCTTTACCTAATGCTAAATTAGCAGCGATCGCAGCGCTTAAAGTACAACCAGTCCCATGAGTATTCCTAGTATCAACATTCTCGGTTTTCAACACATCCAATCGGGTACCGTCAAACCACACATCAATTCCCCGCAAATCTCCCGGCATTCCGCCACCTTTTACCAAAACAGCCTTTGCGCCCGATCGATAAATCTGCTGCGCCGCCGCCCTCATATCATCTAGAGAAAAAATCTCTAAACCGCTCAAAATCTGAGCCTCAAACCGATTCGGAGTCACGACAGCCGCCAAAGGAATTAAATTGTCCCGCAAAAATGCGATCGCCCCGTCGTCAATCAGTCGATCGCCCGATCGTGAAACCATCACCGGATCTACCACTAAATTTCCTATATTCAAACTCTGTACCTGCGAAGCCACCACCACCATAATTTCCCGGTTCAGCAACATCCCAGTCTTCACAGCATCCACCCCAATATCTCCAACCACCGCCTCAATTTGAGCCGCCACAGCCTCCGCAGCCATTGCATCGACCCGGATCACGCCCAAAGTATTTTGAGCCGTCACGCAAGTCAAAGCACTGGTACCGTGGACGCAGTGAAACGCAAACGTTCGCAAATCTGCTTGAATCCCGGCCCCGCCGCCGCTATCCGAACCCGCCACAGTCAAAGCCACAGGAATTCTCGATTTAATCATCTTTTTTGCAACCGCAGATAAACGCAAACAAACGCAGATAAATCCCATCATATCCGCATTAATATCCGCGTTCATCAGCGCTCATCCGCCCCCATCTGCGGTTGCAAAATTAGCTATGATTAAAATCAATGTAAAGAATTATTGCAAACAACTATGAAACTCACCCGAATCGACCTCAACTCTTGGATCTTCCACATCGCAGGCCAAACCGTCCTCGTCGATCCCTGGTTGGTCGATCCCCTGGTATTTTACGGTCAACCCTGGCTGTTCACCGCCTACCACAACACGCCCGTCGCCTTTACTCCCGACACATTACCGCCGATCGACCTTTTACTCATTTCCCAAGGCTTAGACGACCACTGTCACAGACCAACACTCGAAAAGCTCGATCGGACAATACCCGCGATCGCCTCACCCACCGCCGCCAAAGTCCTCAGCAGTTTAGGCTACACCAATATCACAACTTTAGCAAATTGGCAAGAGTCTAAATTTAAAGAAATATTACAAATCACCGCCGTACCCGGAGCCGAAATCCAGCCGGGACAGGAAGAAAACGGCTATTTACTCAAAGATTTAAACAGCGGCGAGACACTTTATTACGAACCGCATCTGCCACCATTAGAAAAAGTCAAACAGAAAATAGACACAGTAGACGTAGCCATCGCCCCCGTCATCGGTCAAATCTTCCCCCTCCTCGGACAAATCATCATGGGCCCTTCGGAAGCCCTGAAGCTTACCCAAACCCTGAAACCTAAGTTTTTTGTACCTACAACTACAGGAGATATCCGAGCCACCGGTATTTTACCAATGTTCGTGAAGTCGATCGGCAGCATTCCCGAATTTCGCGATTTACTAGCAAAATCGGGACTCTCTACCCAACTTCTGGAACCTGAACCCGGACAAACCTTGGAGATTTGAGATTGGAGATTGGAGATTTTTTCTGATTGGAGATTGGAAATTGGAAATTCAAACCAAAATCCAAAATCCTGGCATTATTTTGGTGGGCGACGGTTGCGTAAAAACTCAGGAATATCCAACCCGAAATCCTGCTGTGGCGGTTTCGTTTTTGCATCCTGCGTCTGTTGAGCAGGAGTCACAGGAACCGTTGCCGCCCGCCAAGGAGCATTCACATTTTGTGTGCGAGAAGCCTGAGACGACCGAACATCTCCCGAAAAACCAGTAGCGATGACAGTGATCTTAATTTCGCCCTGAAGTCGCTCGTCAATCACCGCTCCAAAAATAATATTGGCATTCGGATCGACCACCTCGTAAATTATTTCAGCCGCCGCATTCACCTCATGCAGCGTCATGTCAGTACCGCCAGTAATGTTAAACACGACACCTCTAGCGCCTTCGATGCTGGAAGCTTCCAACAGCGGCGAAGAAATAGCCTGCATCGCAGCCTCCCTAGCCCGCGACTTGCCAGAACCCACGCCGATGCCCATCAAAGCTGAGCCCGCATCTGCCATGACTGCCCGCACGTCAGCAAAGTCAACATTCACCAAACCGGGAATCGTAATAATGTCAGAAATACCCTGAACCCCTTGGCGCAGGATATCGTCAGCAACTCGGAAAGCTTCTTGTACGGGCATTTGCTCCGAAATTACCGACAAAAGTTTGTCGTTAGGAATCACGATCAGCGTATCCACCCGACTTTGCAAAGCTGCGATTCCTTCCTCAGCTTGGCTGGTGCGCCGCCGTCCCTCAAACGTGAAAGGCCTCGTCACGATGCCCACCGTCAAAGCGCCCATTTCCTTAGCCACTTCAGCCACAATCGGAGCCGCGCCCGTGCCCGTGCCGCCCCCCATGCCGGCGGTGATAAACACCAAATCCGCATTATTCAAAGCACTAGCAACTTCATCGCGAGATTCTTCTGCTGCCTTTTGTCCGATCGCCGGATTGCCTCCAGCGCCCAAACCGCGCGTCAATTTCTGTCCGACTTGCAAGCGTTTCGGAGCATTGGAGAGAACCAGAGCTTGGGAATCGGTATTTACACACCAAAACTCGACGCCAGAAATCTCGCTAGCAATCATCCGGTTAACAGCGTTGCCGCCACCCCCGCCGACGCCAATTACTTTGATTCTCGCTGCACTACTGGGGGTGATGTCTTTGGGATTGACCATAGGACTGATATCAATACTGTCTACATTTACATAATCAGACTTGCGTCTAAACGGATTGGTGGAATCGGAGGCCACCGGAAAATTTTTTACTTCTTCCGAAGGGGGACTATCTTGGTCAGACCCCTGTTTATTATTAAGCATGAGAGTCGGGGATAGTAGATTACAGCTTGTTAACTAAACGCCAATTCACGATCAACTATAGGCTAAGTTGCGCGAAAAACTAACACAGGTGGAGGCTTAATGTTAGCAATCTCGGATTTTGCCTCCCAATGCTAGCCAAAACCTCGCTCACGCTCTATCCCAGCACTTGTACGCAAGGCAGAAGCAAAAAAAATGGGTACTAGCCCGATCGCCCCGAGATGGAAAGAAGAATCAGAATTTTTTTTCCATCTCGGGGATTGGTATCAAAAAAACAGTGCTGATTTCAAGCCCTACGTGTTGATCCAAAATCGGCAAAAATTCTGTCGGCTGACCGATATTTTTTTACCTTCTGTTGACACAGGCTCAATTCTGGGGGCGAGTTGGTGCGGGAGTTGAACTCTCCAAACTGGGGGGGAGTTCTGGCAAATGGACGATCGGGCTCGCTGGATTTTTCAAGTCAATGTAGGCTATTTTGCTTGAAGAAAGCTGTTTTGGCAATTGTCGCATTCGGTCTAAAACCTGAAGTTGCTCGATCGTCCTGGCACTGTACGGGCCCAAGTGTACGGTACCAATCTCTGTTTTCAGGATCAAGTTGTTGGGGTTTTGCCAATCTATCTCAAGCACTTTCACCGTCAACCCACTGAGTCCTTGGTAAAACTTCGGCCAAGAGGCGCGATACACTTCCCAAGGCCCGATTACTTTTAAGGTTGGCAAAGAATGCTGAGGCTGCGTTGGACTGCTACCTGGCCCGATCGAACTATTTGCCGATCGCACAGCACTATAACTCTCCAATGGCATCCAACCACCGCGAGCGTCCAGCCACCCGACTTTTTCCCTGTCGCTGTTGGATCGCAACACCGCAGTCGGCTGCGCCACCGCCACGGGCAACCGTTCTGCCACTTCTACAGTCAGACTCGGCGGAAACAAGTTGCGAGTCACCTTCGCTTTGGCGATCGGCCCCGTTGACTCCAGCTTTTCGGCCAGCGCCTGCGGTTGAATCCCCCACAGCGACTGCGGGTAAGACAGCGGCACCAAAGACCGCACCGCCTTATCAGAAAGCCACTGATTGCCCTCTACCTTCACTTGTTCCGATCGGGAAATCCACCAAGCCGGCTGGGAAATCCACCACAGCAAACCCGCTGCCATTGCGCTCGCCGCCAGCGTTTGCCAGACAACAGCAGCCGATCGAACCCGACGAAGCCGTCGCAACTCTTGGCGCCTGCGCCCTAACTCTGTTTGAGAAACCGCTCCAAAACTAGCCATCTACCTCTTGACACTTTAATAATTAAGGATTACCAAAAATTCAAAACTGTTTAATCTCGCGCACCCCAGACCCTTTCTTCCCTACCATTTAACCAGATCCCCGCAAAATTACCCAGACTTGTCTCAGTATCAGTAAAAACACTGATTGATCTAGGTAATTAAAGAATTTTAATTTAAAATTCCCAATTCCCGCGCCGATAAAGTTGATTAGCAGATCAAGGTTGTTTGGGTATTTAGGGCATTACCCCACAGGGCAAAAGGTGACAAATCAAACTAAGCTCAAGCAAAGAAAGTTTAGACTTTCGATTAACTTTTTAACTTTTATTCGGCTTCAATTGTGATCGCACTCGAATTAGACAGATTTTATAAAGCTTGCAACCCGAGCAAAACCCTTGTCGCGGGAGACCCTGGAGATTATCAATACTACATTGATTTTGGTTCCGTGCGTGGCGGCAAAATCATTGAATCTTTGCAGCGAACAATTACCCGCATTTCCCCAGACGAGCCAACCTGTCAGCTATTTACAGGACATATCGGTTGCGGCAAATCTACGGAATTGTTTCGACTCAAAGCTGAGCTTGAGCAAGAGGGTTTTTGTGTCGTCTACTTCGAGTCTTCCCAAGACTTAGACATGGGAGATGTAGACATCAGCGATATTTTGCTGAGCATTGCCCGCCAAGTCAGCGAAACTATGGAATCTGCCAAAATCAAACTCAGACCTAGCTATTTTACAAATCTGTTTGCCGAAGTAGCAGAATTTTTGCAGACTCCGATCGATTTGTCAGCAGAAGCGGAGTTATCTGTAGGCATTGCTAGAGTTACTGCTAAAACTAAAGACTCTCCCAAACTACGATCGCAACTCAGGCAATATCTCGAACCCCGCACCAATAGCATATTGCAGTCCATCAACGAAGAACTCCTTGACAGAGCTAACGCCGAACTCAAGCAGCAAGGCAAAAAAGGACTCGCAGTGATCGTTGACAACCTCGATCGCCTCGACGCCTCCCTCAAACCCAGCGGACGCACCCAGCCAGAATACCTGTTTTTAGACCGTGGCGAACAGTTGAAAAAACTCAATTGCCACGTCGTCTACACGATTCCTCTGACTTTGATCTTTTCCAACGACTTCGGCCGCCTCGCCAGTCGATTTGGAGTCAAACCCAAGGTGATGCCGATGGTACCGGTGCAAATGCGATCGGGCGACGATCACATCGAAGGAATGGCACTACTGCGGCAGCTAGTATTAGCTAGAGCTTTCCCCACAGTTGCTCCCCTTCAACGCATCGATTTAATTTCCAAAGTCTTTGACTCTCCCGAAACTTTAGACAGGCTCTGCCGGATTAGTGGCGGCCATGTTCGCAATCTACTGATGCTTTTGTATAGCTGTTTGCAACACGAAGATCCCCCCTTCTCTCGCGAATGTCTCGAAAGCGTCATTCAAGAATATCGCGATGATCTTTTGGGAGCCATCAATGACATGGAATGGGAACTACTGTTTCAAGTAGTCAAGCGACAAAGTGTAACCGGCGAAGAAGACTCTCAAATCTTGTTGCGCAGTATGTTTGTCTTTGAATACCGCGATCAAGAAGGTCGTTGGTTTGGCATCAATCCAGCCTTAGCAGAAACGAGAAAATATCAGGAGTGGCAGCAGCGCACTCACCAAGAATAGTTGGGATTTTTGAGGTCGCGAGAGCGACTCTAAGAGCAATTTACGGCGAGTGAATTAGAAACCATTTAACTTAAAATTTACCGCTCAAAACTCCCAATTTCTACAATCCAATATAGCACGCAGTCAGCGGTTTTTGCCACTGACTGATTTCTGTTAAATGCGGTCTTTTGGTTCCGCATATTATTGCCCCGTAAATATTTGCCACCACCAAGGACTTTCTCCAATCTCTACTCTCATATCTGCAAGGCCAGACCCCCTATGTCTATATTTACCTGTTGCTCTTAACCTCAACTAATCTGATCCCGGACGATATATTTTTTTGCTTTTTTTTCCGAATATCTGCTACAGATAGATGGGAGTTGTTTACTAATAGCTAGTTGCCGCTATTATCCATGAATTTAGCTATCCGCTATTTGTGGTATATAGCAATTTATGTGTAGCCGACTAAAAAATCTCTTAAGTAAGCTTGAATTTTTACTGTCAAGTTTCGCATTCTCGGAGATACAGATGTATGATGTTTTTAGATTGAACATAAAGAATGTGTAAATTTTCATAGAACAAGTACGAAAAACTACGTATTCCTACAGATATAAAGCGCCAGACAGGAACGAGCATCTCTAAGTAGATACGGTTTCAGTCACGGTTGGCGATTGTTAGGTAATTGATTTCTGCAAAAGGGGTGCATGATGACGAATCTACTTAAACTACAAGAAACTGCCAGTTACAACGAGCGATCGCTCAAAACTCTGGTAAGATCCATCGCGATGTCTCAACAGCAATTCTCGCTAATTTTGGTGCGCTGCAATTACGAGGAGTTGCGACAGCGCTGGGCGCAGCGGCTGCGAGAAATTTCCCCAGTTCCCATTCAAGATATCGTCCTGCCAGCATCCGTCAAAACTCTTTACACTACTTTGCAGGCAAACACGGGAGGGAGTGAGTCTTCGCCCGTCGGTTCCGCCTCGGCTGTGATGGTATTCGGTTTAGAAACAGTAGTGGCGATCGACGAACTTATGGCCTCTACCAATCAAGTCCGAGACGAATTTCGCAAAAATTTTTCATGTCCAGTGATTTTGTGGGTAACAGATGACATCGTAACCAAAATGATTCGTCTGGCCCCAGATTTCAAAAGTTGGGCCGCCGCTACAATTAAATTTGAAATGGGTGTTGACGAATTAATTGAGTTCCTGACTGGGCGAGCCGATACTATATTTACAGTAGGCGAACTTACTCAAGAACTCGGCAGCACAACCAGCACCGGATCGGGTTTTAGTAACTGCGAAACCGACTGGGAAAAACGCGCCCTGGAGCGCGAAATCAGCCCCGGAGAACGCTTTCTCACCTTTAACTCAGGGCCCCAAAACGGACGACAATCAGATGTCCACTCCTATTCGCCTTTAAGTCCCGGCAATACCCTGGAGTTGGCGATCGGCTCTTTGTCACGCCGAGAACTAGAATTAGCTTTAAAAGATTTACAAAATCGCGGTCAAGAATTAGAACCCGCCCTGAAAGCCAGTCTGCAATTCGTTCTCGGTCGAGATTACTATGTCAGCGACCAAACCGAAACAGCCTTAATTCACTACCAAGAAAGCTTAGCATTTTGGCAGCAGCAAACCGGCAACTGGGAACTCGCAAACTGGGAACATTCCGAAAACCGACAAACCCTCTCCTCATCCTTGTCGAATCCTGTCCCCAACATCCTATTTTTAGAGAGAGAAGGCATAGTGCTGTTTCATATAGCCCTATGTCATCGCTTGCAAGCAGCCAGAAATCCGGTAGCCAACCGCCACCACTGGGAACAAGCTTGGATTAGCCTGGAACAATCTAGAAATGCCTTCTCCCTTGCCGATCGCCCGGAATTAGTAGCTGAGGTGACAGCACACCTCGGACAAGTGTTGCAACGCCTGAAAGCTTGGGGAGAGTTGCAAGCATTAGCTGAAAATTCTTTGCAGTTGCACTTCACTTACGGTACTCCCAGCCAACTAGCTCAAGATTACGGCTTTTTGGCGGAAGTTGCCCTGCAACAGTCGAGGTGGAGTCAAGCCCGCCAGCTAGCCGAGTTGGCTTTGGCGATTTTGGATCAAACGCCTAATGATTTGAGATTGCTGATTGAAGATTTGAGATTGGGGTTTGCGGGAAATTATCCAGAATTTGTGGGTAATAACGAGTCAAGTAACGATCCCAAATCTCAAATCCAACATCCCAAATCCGATCGCAGTTCGTATCTGTTACTGTTAGCCCGAAGTTTGCGACAATTAGGCCAGTGGGAAGCGGCGGTGCATTCTTTGGAGTTGGCTCAAACTCAAAGCGAGCCAAAGTACGACCCCCGACTTTATATCGATATTTTGACGGAACTGCAAGCGGTTTATTTCGAGCAGGGAGAGTATCTGAAAGCTTTTCGGATTAAAAAGACCCAGCGATCGATCGAGTATCAATACGGATTTAGGGCTTTTATCGGAGCCAGCCAGTTGCAGCAGCAGCGCCAAGCCGTCAATCCTTCCAGCCCCTCAGCCCAAAATCAAGCTGCGATCGCAGCGTCCATGACCGCTTACTCCCGCCAAAAAGATATCAATAGGTTACTCGAAAGAATTAGCCGGGACGACCATAAATTAACTATTATTCACGGGCCCAGCGGAGTCGGGAAAAGTTCTCTAGTCAACGCGGGTTTAGTGCCAGCTTTGAAAAATATTACTCCGGGCGCGCGCGATACCTTGTCCGTAGTAGTCAAAGTTTACACCGACTGGCTGGTGGAATTAGAAAATGCTTTGAACGGCGCGCTGTACGACAAACAAGCCGAAGAGGAAAGGAAATTAATTGCCAAAGGAGTACAGGAAATCCACAAACGAAGTTGCTCGGTTATTCCAGCTCGCAGCTCAGAAACCTCCTCTTTTATCATAGAGCAGTTGCGCGAAAATGCCGAAAATAATTTGTTGACTGTGCTGATTTTCGATCAATTTGAAGAGTTTTTCTTTGTTTCGACTTCAGTGGCACAAAGACAACTTTTTTATAACTTTTTGCGCTTATTTTTGAACCTGCCTTATGTCAAAATAATTCTGTGTTTGCGCGAAGATTATTTGCACTATTTGCTGGACTGCGATCGCTTCCCCGATCTCGACGCCATTAACAATAATATTCTCGACAAAAGCATCCGCTACCAACTGCGGAGTTTTTCGATGAAAGACGCGCGGGCTGTGATCGGACACTTGACGGAACGGGCGGAATATTATTTAGAGCCGGCACTGATCGAGGCCTTCGTGGCAGATTTAGCAGACGAACTGCAAGAAGTGCGACCGATCGAATTGCAGGTAGTGGGAGCGCAACTGCAAGAAGAAGCGATTACCAGTCTAGCGCAATACCAGCAATTGGGCGACAATCCTAAAGCAGAATTAGTGAAGCGATCGCTCGAAGGAGTCATCTCTGACTGCGGGCCGGTTAACGAAGATTCAGCTTGGAAAATTTTGTTTTCCCTGACAGATGAAAGAGGCGTGCGGCTGATTAAAACCAAACACGAACTATCGTTGGTTACAGGCCAGCAGCCCGCAGATGCGGACGAAGAAACAGAATTATTGGCGATCGGCAGTCTTGGTCGAATTCCTCTTACTCTACAGGGACAGTTAGTAAAAGACCCAGAAAGCGGACAAAAGAAAACCGACAACCTCGACTTAATTTTAGAGATTTTAGTAGGTCACGGTTTGCTGTTTCTGCTGCGGGAAGCGCCAGAAGACCGCTATCAATTGGTACACGACTATTTAGTGCGGCCGATCCGCCAAAGATTCGGCTTAGAAGCGAGACTGCAAAAAGCAGAAGCCGACAAAAATATGAGTCAAGCACAGCTCTACCGAGCGAATACTTTTCTCAAACAGATGCTGGGAGTAGCAGCGATCGGCGTTTTGCTGCTAACGAGTTCCACGATCGCCTCCGTAAATTTTTGGTGGCGGGCCGTCGGTCAAAAACAACTAGCTGTCGCTCAAACTCAGCGAGCGGAAATCAGTACCTTAACCGCAGCTTCTGAAGCCCTTTATTTCTCAAACAACAAATTTGACGCGATGATGGAAAGTTTGAGAGCGGGTAAACAGTGGAGACAGATCGAACACTCCCAAGAAATGCACATTCTCAAGGACACCGAAATTCTGATTTCTGCCGCCCTCCAGCAGGCAGTTTATGGTGTCAAAGAACGCAACCGCTTGGAGGGACACGGTGACGTAGTTTGGGGTCTGGGTTTCAGTCCTGACGGCCAAACAATAGCTTCTGCCAGCGTAGATAAAACAGTGAAACTTTGGCGGCGCGACGGCATTTTGCTGGCAACTTTCAAAGGTCATACTAATAGCGTCGCCTGCGTCGCGTTCAGTCCCGACAACAAAACCATTGCCTCGGCAAGTTTAGATAAAACTGTCAAAATTTGGAAAACAGACGGCACTTTGCTGGCAACTTTGATAGGTCACACTGATAGCGTTACCAGCGTTGCTTTTAGCCCGGACGGTCAAACGATCGCCAGTGCATCTAGAGACAAAACAGTCAAACTGTGGAAAACTGACGGTACTCTGCTGAGGACGATCGAGCAATTAGCTCCTGTAAATTGGCTCAGCTTCAGCCGCGACGGGAAAATGGTCGCTGTGGCGAGCGATGACGGTACTGTGAAACTGTGGAGTTCTGATGGCAGGTTAATCGCTAATTTGTGGCACGGCGAAAACAAAAAACCCTTGAAAATTTACACCGTAAGTTTTTCCCCCGACGGTACACTGCTTGCCACTGCGGGTGAAGACAAAACGATAAAAATCTGGAACATCGCTGCACTAACACACCCAGGAACCGAAAAAAAATCAACACGGGCTAAGGGCGAACTGCTAGCAACTTTGCGGGGACATAGCAAGTGGGTATTTGGGGTTAGTTTTTCCCCCGACGGTCAAACACTGGCTTCTGGAGGTGCAGAGGGGACTGTCAAACTCTGGAGTTTGGCTAATGTTGGCGACAAACGCCCAACGGATGCTAGCAATATTAAACCAGAGAGTCGCTTGCTGAGAACTTTTGAGGGACACGCCGATCGAGTTACTCAGGTAAGTTTTAGCCCTGATGGTAAAACCCTAGCTTCGGCAAGTTTTGACAAAACTGTCAGACTTTGGCGGCTCGATGATGTGCCGCTCAAAACCCTCGACGGACACCAAAACCGGGTACAAAGCGTTACTTTCAGCCCCGACGGCCAAAGGCTGGCTTCTGCTTCTACGGACAAAACTATCAAACTCTGGAGCCGCACGGGAGTTTTGCTAGAAACGTTGGAAGGACACACTCAGAGAGTCGCCAGCGTCAGTTTCAGTCCTGACGGCCAGCTACTGGCTTCTGGGAGTTACGACAAAACAGTGAAAGTCTGGAGTTTGAAAGAAGATGGGATAAGTAATATTCTCCCTTGTCCTTCGGCTCCCCTGTTCCCGTGTTCGCCTTCTGTGTTGTTGACTCTCGACGGCCACAGCGACAGCGTGATGAGCGTGAGTTTTAGTCCCGACAGCGAGATAATCGCTTCGGCGAGCAAGGATAAAACTGTGAAACTCTGGACTAGAAACGGCAGGTTGATTAAGACTTTGACGGGACACAAAGGCTGGGTGACTGGGGTGACATTCAGTCCTGACGGAGAAATGCTGGCTTCGGCGAGTGATGATGGTACTGTCAAAGTGTGGAATCGGGATGGTCGTTTGCTGAGGACTTTTGAAGGGGCTCATAACAGTTTTGTCCTGGGGGTTGCTTTTAGCCCTGATGGCAAAATGCTGGCTTCGGCGGGTTATGACAATTCGGTGAAGTTGTGGAAGGTGGACGGGACTTTGGTGGCGACGCTACTGAAGGGTTCTAGCGACAGTGTGACTAGCGTGAGTTTTAGCCCGGATGGTTTGTTGATTGCTTCGGGCAGTTACGATCATAAGGTGAAGTTGTGGAGCCGCAGCGGGACTTTGCTCAAAACTTTGACGGGACATAAGGATAGTGTGATGAGCGTGAGTTTTAGCCCGGATGGGAAGGTTCTGGCTTCTGCTGGGCGGGATAATCGGGTGATTTTGTGGAATTTGGATCTTGATGATTTGCTGGTGAGGGGCTGCGATTGGGTTGGTGATTATCTGAGGACTAATCCTAATGTGAGCTCGCGCGATCGGCGTCTGTGCGACGGGGTGGCGGCAAAATCTAAATTTTAAGGTGATGGGTGATGGGTGATGGGTAATTGGTTTAGAGAGTAATTGGTTGAGAGACTCGGCGGTTGAAACCGCGACTACACAAACGATGTCCGCCTCCGCGGACTAAGAAATCAATGAATATTCAAGCCTGGGTTTGGTATCAAAATTTAACACTCAAAACTATTTCCCCCTTCCCCTTGCTCTCGGCTTCCTGTAAAGTAAATAATTGTAAAGAAATATGAGTTTTCTCTTATCCTCTGGTTAAGACCGCCAACTAGCATTCACAATTAAGACCCAGATTAGAACTTCCTATGTCACAGCTTTTCCCGCGCAAATTTCTAGCCTCTGCTGTCGCCTTTTTTCTGGCTTTGTCTGTGTGGACGATCGCACCTGCGGCCCATGCTTTCAACAATCCCGATTTGTTGCCCGCAATTCAGACACCAATCATTGACCTAGCTAAAGCCCTGACGGATATTGAAGAAGAGGATTTGGCAAAAAGTTTATATGCCTTTGAGGCGGAGACTGGCTGGAAATTGCGAGTGCTGACTCAGTACGATCGCACGCCCGGTTTAGCTGTAAAAAGTTATTGGGGATTAGATAAAAAGAGTGTATTGCTAGATGCTGACCCTCGTGGTGGCAATTTGCTCAATTTTAAT
>JAJAYT010000021.1 GCA_026786085.1 Microcoleus sp. CAN_BIN18
GACAATCCTGACGCTGCTGAGTGCCGCATCTACGACGAATAAGCGAGGAATTTAGATCCTCGTCTTCCCTCCCGCGCCGAAATATAACTTTTGGCGCGGGATTCTTTCATAGGTTTATTAATTACCTTGGCAAAAAGACCGGGCGGTTGAAACCGCGTCTACACAGACAAAACCCGCCTCCGCGGGTTGAAGAATCGACGCTTAAAATTAAGTTGTTTTCTTCAGTCCGCGGAGGCGGACTACCCTTCAAGAAGGCTAACGCCTACGTTTATATAGGCACGGTTTCAACCGCTGTCTTATCTTTTTGAGCGCTTTTGTAGTAGAATCTGTCACAAATAAGTGAGTATATTTTCCCAAATATGTTGAGTCTTTTATTGGCAGCCACCGGGCCTTGGTTTCAACCGCTTGTCTGGATGGATTACCGCTTGTCGGTGTTATTAACAATTTCGATCCCGCTGGTAGTGATGATTTGGGCTGTTTTTGCAAAGGCTGACGCGATCGTCCGTTTGTTGATGATTTATTGGCGGGTGGCGAGTTTGCTGGCAATTACACTTTACCTGATGATGGCTGCGCTCCCTGTGAGCTTTGTATCATCGGTGATGGGGAGAGCCTTGATTCCTGCTTGTCTGTGGTTTTGGCAGGATTTAAACGAAGAGATTGCCGATCGACCTTCCTCGTCTTTGAAGCTGGCCTTTACAGCTTGGCGGTGGGCGATTACTGTTTACAGCGGTTTGGGCGCTCTAGCTCAAATTCCTTTCTTAACCTGTGCCTTTAAATCTCAAATTCAGGTAATTGACGAACCTTTTTGCCGCATTTGGCTTGATCCACCTTGGCTCTACAAACAGATGTTTCATGTTAAAGCAAATCCTCAATTTTGGGGACTTCTGGGCATGACAGCTTTAGCAATTTATGTACTTTATTTGTCATATTTTGTGCTAATTCGATTGGGAAAACAGGGGAGGTCAGCTACCGGAAATTAAGTGGATTTTAAGTAAGTATTTGCAGCCTAAAGTCTAGCTAAACTCTTCAACAAAAAACTCCAAAATCTCAACTAAAAATCCGGGGTGCATTTACGAAACAATCAAATCAATAAGAGGATAGCTGACTTAACAGTTGACAGTTGACAGTTGACAGTTGACAGTTGACAGTTGAGTGCGAAGTTTTTAGGGAGGGGATTTAAGCCCCGGCCTAAAAACAATCCACCTAAAGGTGGGGGCTTAAATCCCCTGTGATGCAGGTGAGTGTAATGTTAGTGGAAAAGACTGTGATTGATAGCAAAGAGGCATACTTACCGAAAAAATGGGTCTAAAGCCCCGTCCTTCTAGGACGGCTTTTCTAATTAAATAAGATTTCTAATCAATTCTCGCTCGTATCTTCGGCTTTGTGCGTCCAACAGATTTGCAATAATCTTCAAGCATCTTAAACTCAAACTCCTCAATCCAAAAATCAAGTCTTTTTTTCATTGTTTGTGGACGGGAATTGGCTGTACAATAGTAATATGAAACTCAGATATCGCTATCGAATTTATCCGCTCGACTCACAGAAAATCGCACTCGCCAAATTGTTCGGGTGCGTGAGAGTCGTTTGGAATGATGCGTTAAGTTTCTGCAAAGAATCTCATCAACAAGGTGAAAAATACAAGGGAGGAGTTGAACTTCAAAAACAATTTATAACTCAAGCAAAACAACTAGAAAATCGTCAATGGTTGGGAGAAGCTTCAGCTATTGCTCTGCAACAATCTATCAATGATTTAGGTCAAGCTTATCAAAATCTCTTTAATTCCTGCAACGGAAAGCGTCAGGGAAAGAAAGTTAAACCGCCTAAATTTAAGAAACGAAAATCTCAACAATCTGCTCGATTTACCAGAGGCGGATTCAAGGTACATCCAAATAAAGTTTATCTAGCCAAAATTGGTAAGCTAAAAATAGTTTGGAGTCGTCCAATTCCCTCAATTCCTTCTAGCGTGACGGTAATCAAAGATAGTGCTGATCGCTATTTTCTGAGCTTTGTAGTAGAGATTAGTCCTGTTAAATTGCCCGACAACGGTAAATCGGTCGGGATTGATTTAGGAATTATTGACTTTGCCACGTTGAGTAATGGTGAAAAGGTTAAAGCACCTAAACCATTAAAGAAGAAGCTAAAACGGTTAAGAAAACTTAATCGGAATCTTTCTCGAAAACAAAAAGGCAGTAGGCGCAGAGAAAAAGCTAGGAAAAGACTTGCCTGTCTGCATGGCAAGATTAAGGATATTCGCACAGATTTTCTTCACAAGCTGTCAACTAAAATCATTCGTGAAAACCAAACGATTGTTTTAGAGGACTTAAACACATCAGGAATGATAAAAAACTGCAAATTGTCCCGTGCTATCTCAGATTTAGGATGGCGTAGTTTCAGAACTATGTTAGAAGCTAAAGCAACAATGTACGGAAGGGATTTACGGGTAATAGACCGATGGGAGCCAACATCTCAAAAATGTGTGCGATTCGTTGGCTAGAAACCAATACCCGCAAGGGTTGGGAGGATTAGCCGCATGATATCAGTCTATCGTACTGACTGAAAAAATCATGACAACTGAGTGACCTTGAGGATGCAAATCCCTCCCCTGTAGATGCCAGGTGAAAGCACACAGAGCGTGGCTTAAAAAAAACCACGTCCCCTACGGTAGCGATGCCATCAATC
>JAJAYT010000022.1 GCA_026786085.1 Microcoleus sp. CAN_BIN18
AGCCCGTCCAGAAAGAACGGGCTCTCCCGCCCATCCCATAAGAACAATAAAAATTGTAAGTTATTTAATTCTCATTCCTAATCAACTATGCCTGAGCGGAATTTCGATCCTAAACATAGTACCTTTACCCGCTTCCGACAAACATTTTAACTCTCCTTTGTGCTGCTCGACAATTATCTGATAACTGATAGCAAGTCCCAAAGCCCTGCTGTCTTCGGCAGGTTTTATCATCAAAAATTGATCCGAAATTTGGTCGGTGATATCTTCGCTGATTGCCAGACTGTTATCAGCAATTTCAATACAAATTCGCTCAGCATCGATCACCTGAGTGCTAATCAAAATCACAGGCTTGAATTTGACCGATTCCGATTCCTTCAACTCTTGAGTAGACTCTTCCAAAGCATCGATCGCGTGATTGATAATATTCAGAAAAGCTTGATTTAGCTGACCGGCATAACACTCAACTTGTGGCAAGTTTCCGTATTCCTTCATCACCTTAATGTCTCGCCTACCCTCGCGAGCCGGCAAGCGGTGCTGTAACAACAACAGAGTGATTTCTAAACCGTCAGAAATATCGAATAACTGCCAGCCCGATCGATCGCTGCGGGAAAAATCTTGTACCGACAAAATTATTTGGCGGATGCGATCGCTCCCGGTGCGCATGGAACTCACAATTTTCAACAAATCGTCTAGGATGAATTCTACCTCCATATCTTGCTGTTTTTGCAGAATTTCCGCTCCGGGATTGATCACCTGTTTTTGATACAATCGCAGCAGTTCAATTAAATCGGTAGAGTAAGTTTGGACGTGAGTGAGATTGCTGTAAATAAAAGTAATTGGGTTGTTGATTTCGTGGGCGATACCAGATGTCAATTCGCCCAAATAGGACATTTTTTCACTTTGGACAATTCGATCGCGCGACAGTTGCAGTTCTTGCTCAGTTCGCTCTAACGACAGCTTCAACTCCCGCGATCGCTTCCCAGCACGCACCCGCCCCAACAATTCCTGCTTAACTATCGGTTTAAACAGAAAATCGTCAAAGGGCGCGTCCAATTCCTGAAGTTCTTCAAATTGCTCCGGTGTTGTCAGCAACACAAAATAGGCTGTCGCCAATTCTCGCTCGGCTTTCACCAGCCGACACACCTCCAACCAGTCGATTTGAGCCGAAGTCCCATCGCAAATGATCGCATCCGGGGACAACTCCCTCGCCAATTCTAAACCCCCGCCAGCATCCAGAGCGACTCTCACCTGATGTCCCTCCTTCCCCAGTAACTCTTGCACGACTTCCAAAGTCACAGCATCCGCGATCGTCAGAATCTTCGCCATAACAACAGCTCCACAACTTACTCTTTAGCATACAACCGCTATCATTGCGCGGACATATTTAAAATTACACAATAGTTCAATCCTCGAAAAAACAGCGGATTCCGGCTCCCTCAAAGCCCAAAATAGCTCAGTATAAGGTATAATTTTAGACGGGAAATGCAAAACTGCAAATTCTGGCTTTCCTAATTAGTCTTTAGATAACAGCTTTCTGCCTTCAGACTGCTGATAAATATCCCAGATACTTTCTCAAGTTGCGTCCGAAAACCATAAAAAAACTTTAAAATTAATTAACAGTAACGTCAAATTCACCTTCTCGGTCAACCCCTGGGAATGCCAATTACCAACACCACCTCAACTTTGATTCAAGCCGAAACACTAGAACTATTAGAATGGCCGCGCCTGTGTCAGCACTTGGCTACCTTCGCGGCTACCAAACTCGGCGTCGCCGCCGCCCTTGACCTCGAAATCCCAGCAACGATCGCCCAAACAACAGAACTCCTCGCCCAAACTCAGGAAGCTTATCAGCTAGAGAATCGCCCTGGTGGTGCTTTGAGTTTTGAGGGCATCCAAAACATCGGCACTTTCCTACAACGAGCCGAACTGCAAGGTTTGCTCAGCGGTGAAGAGTTGCTGGCAATTGCTACCACCCTCGCGGGGGCGAGGCAATTGCGCCGGATCATTGACTCTGCGCCCGATGTACCGACGCTCAAAGAACTGGCATCCCAACTGCGGACTTATCCCGAAATCGAACAAGAAATCCATCGCTGTATAGACGATCGTGCTCAAGTAGCCGATCGAGCCACTCCTAAATTAGGAGGAATTAGAGTTCAAATGCGGCAGTTGCGCGATCGCATTTATCAAATATTGCAAGGCATTTTGCAGCGCCAATCAAACGCCGTCCAAGAACAGGTAATTACCCAAAGAAGCTCGCGCTTTGTGATTCCCGTCAAAGCTCCCCAAAAAGATGCCATACCAGGCATCGTTCACGACTCCTCCGCCAGCGGCGCAACACTGTACATTGAACCACACAATACAGTCAATCTCAACAACCAAATGCGACAGTTGCTCAGGCAAGAACAAGCCGAAGAAGAAGCAGTTCGTCGCGCCCTCACCGAGCAAGTCGCAGCAGTCAAACCAGATTTAGACAGATTGTTGGTAGTAGTTACAACTTTAGATGTAGCTGCCACAAAAGCCCGTTACGGTTTTTGGTTAGAAGCAAATCCACCGAAATTTATCGAACTGGGAGAGCTAGAATTACCAGCCCAAAACATAGAAAATTTAGATGAAGAAACAGCAGAACCAGTAGATCAAAAAACATCAAAAAATAGTCAATCATTAATTCCCAACTTGCGATCGCAAATCACCCTCCGCCAGTTGCGCCATCCTTTATTAATTTGGCAACAGCAATACGAGCAAGGCTTTGCAGTCGTGCCGGTCGATTTGACGATCGCACCGCACATCCGCGTCGTCGCCATCACCGGCCCCAACACCGGCGGCAAAACAGTCACCCTCAAAACCTTGGGACTAGCTGCTTTAATGGCAAAAGCCGGAATGTTTGTCGCCGCCCGCGAACCTGTAGAATTGCCTTGGTTCGACAACATTCTTGCTGATTTTGGTGACGAACAATCCTTGCAGCAAAGTTTGTCTACGTTCTCCGGTCACATCCGCCGGATCAGCCGCATTTTAGAAGTTTTAACTAGTAAATTGCAGCCTGAAAAGGCAGAAAATTCAAACGTCCCAATTCCGAATACTTCGGCTACTTCGGATTCTCTCAATACAAATACGCTGAGTACAAATTCCCCAGCCCCCATACTTCGGCTACGCACTTCAACGGAGCTCAGTACAAGCTCAGCACAAGTGCCCCATGCCCCATGCCCAATTCCCAAATCTTTAGTTTTGTTAGACGAAGTAGGAGCGGGGACAGACCCCTCAGAAGGTAGTGCATTGGCGATCGCCCTATTGCAATATCTCGCCCAACATTCCCTACTAACAATCGCAACTACCCACTTTGGCGAACTCAAAGCCCTCAAATATCAAGACGCCCGCTTTGAAAATGCCTCAGTAGAATTTGACGACAGTTCAATGCAGCCCACCTATCGCTTGCTGTGGGGAATTCCCGGACGTTCCAACGCCCTCACTATTGCCAAATGACTCGGTTTGCTAGCAGAAATAGTTGATGAAGCTCAAACCTATGTTGGGGGAGCATCTCAAGATGTCAATCAAGTGATTGCAGGACTCGAAGCACAGCGCCGGAGACAGGAAACCAAGGCCAGAGAAGCAACTCAACTGCTACACCAAACCGAAAAACTGCACAAAGAAGTTTCTCAAAAAGCCGCAGCTTTGCAAGAACGGGAACGAGACCTAAAAATAGCTCAGGAAGTGGCAGTAAATGAGGCAATAGGCACGGCAAAATCAGAAATTGCTCAAATTATTCGTCGCTTGCAGGCGGGCGATCAAACGGCTCAAAATGCCCAACAGGCGACAGATACTTTAAATCAAATTTCCGAAAAACATTTGCCCTCTCGGAAAGCACCAGCGAAGCCGAAACCGGGTTTTATGCCGAAAACGGGCGATCGCATCCGCATTCCCAGCCTGGGCCAAACCGCCGAAGTCCTCAGCGGGCCTGATGCTAACGAAGAGTTGAGCGTGCGGTTTGGGATTATGAAAATGACTGTCAAACTGGCAGACGTTGAATCCCTCGACGGTGAAAAACCGGAAACTAAGGCTCAAACCGCCAAGATTGCAGCTCAAGCAGCCGCTACCGCCAAAGCTAAACAAGCAGCGTCGGAACCGGCCAAACCCAATCCCGAAATTGCCATTCGCACTGCTAATAATTCGATCGACCTCCGGGGCGCGAGAGTCTCCGATGCCGAAATCGAAATCGACAGAGCTCTTTCCAAAGCCGTGGAATACGGCGCGCTGTGGATAATTCACGGCAAAGGTACGGGACAGTTGCGGCGCGGGGTTCACGAGTTCCTGGCTACTCACCCGCAGGTTTCTCGCTTTGAACTCGCCAGTCAAAAAGAAGGAGGTGGAGGTGTGACAGTGGTTTATCTGAAATAGTCGGAACACACAGAATTGATTTCGAGCACCCGGTGGCGTAGCATGGTTAGGGGTAAAAAAATTATGGGTTTTTCAGGTTGCGATCGAACTTGCAACCGCAACTTTCAACTCTCCAATCCGTCCAGCAACTAGGATTGCCGGAATCAAAGCAACGAGTTATGGAGAAAAATTAACAGATCAGCTTTTGTCCGGCCACAAAGCTTGCATCACAAATGCATACTGTTCGATATCCTGCCTCAACCCGTCTTATTTCCCGTGCCCAAGCCATGCGATCGACCTTAAAGCCCTCCGCTACCACAAACGAAACGGGCCCATCTCCCAACTGGGAAGAATTGACCCAAAAAGCACCAGAACCTACCCAGTTGGACAACATTAAAGCCCAACTGGACTTAGTGCTGTTAGCCCTAGAAGCAATGGCAGAAATTGGCTCAGAGGCGATGCTCAAAGTAGCAGCCGAACTGAATTTAGAGCCAATGGTAGCCGATCGCGTGGCTTTGTGGCGGCTGCGCCAATCTAACCCGCTACGGAAAGGCCAAGGAGGGCGCAAAAAACTGGATGTGGAAGAAGCTCGATCGCTCGTTTTGATAAGCTGTCATTTAGCTTCACAGCATCAAGCTTTAATCCGCCGCGCCGTGGCTTTGCTCGAACAAATGGCCGAGCAAAACCGCGAACCTCACACAATCGCCTTGTTGGGAGATTATATTGATAGGTTCAGCAACACTTATGCCGATCGAATGGAAGATGCAGAAACTTTATCAGCAAAAGAACTAACTAATTTGGCCCTGAAACTCCTGATCGATTTGCTGTTTTACAGCAGTCCCGGCGGTCACAGGCGGCTCTGGCTGGCTCTCCTAGAC
>JAJAYT010000023.1 GCA_026786085.1 Microcoleus sp. CAN_BIN18
CAGTTAACGGTCAACAGTTAACGGTCAACAGTTAACGGTCAACAGTCAACAGTCAACAGTCAACAGTCAACAGTCAAATACAACAATGTCAAATCCCTTACTTTCCCTCAACTACGAGCCCGCCCTCGAATCCCTCGGTGGCGACTACTTTGATGAAGTTCCGGCGGCCGATTTTCCCCAGCATATCCTCCGCTTCCGCAACGACAAATTATTGCCCACCTTGGGCTTAGATCCCGCACGAGTAACCGACGAAGATTTTATCCAAGCATTCGGCAAATTTCACTGCGTCCGTCCCTTCCTCGCACTCCGATACCACGGCTATCAATTCAATGAATATAACCCCAATTTAGGTGACGGTAGAGGCTTTTTGTACGGTCAAGTTCGCGGTACTGACGGCAGACTTTATGACTTTGGTACAAAAGGTTCTGGCCGCACGCCCTACTCGCGGTCTGCTGATGGTAGACTCACTCTCAAAGGTGGAGTTCGCGAAGTTTTGGCGGCTGAAGCTTTGCACCGATTGGGGGTGAATACTTCCCGCTGTTTTAGTTTAGTTGAAACTGGGGATGCTTTGTGGCGGGGTGACGAACCCTCTCCGACGCGATCGTCTGTAATGGTGCGTTTTAGCCATTCTCACATCCGGTTTGGTACTTTTGAAAGGTTACATTACTTACGCCGCCCAGATTTGATTGCAAAACTTTTGGATTTTGTGATTGAATATTACTATCCAGAATTGCATTTGAAAGCAAGTAATACTGATATTTCTCAAACTGAAAAATATGCGCTATTTTATGGTGATTTAGTCAAAAAAGTGGCGGAATTAGTTGCTCAGTGGATGGCGGCGGGATTTTGTCACGCTGTGCTAAATACTGATAATATGTCGATTACTGGAGAAAGTTTTGATTACGGGCCTTTTGCTTTTATCCCAACTTACGATCCTAAGTTTACAGCAGCTTATTTTGACCATTATGGTCTTTATTGTTACGGTAATCAACCATTTGTTTGTAAGGGTAATTTGGAGAAGCTTCAAAAACCGCTAGCAGCGGTAATTCCTCAAGCTGATCTAGATGCTGCTTTGGCAAAGTTTGGCGAGTATTATAATTTGGCTTATCGGCGGTTGATGCTGAATAGATTGGGATTTGAGGATTTGCCAGAGGCGGATGGTGATGAGTTGTTACAACTGACAATTAAGTTGCTGGCGGAGTCTCAAGTCGATTATCAAGGTTTCTTTTTTGAGTTACGAAAACAGTTCAATCGCAGTTGGCGAGATGATGTTAGTCAAATTTTTGCTGAGGCCGAAGCGACGGATTTGATAGCACATTGGCGGCAGTCTTATTGTCACGTTTTGCAAAGTTTGTCGGCGGATGATCTGGATAAAATGGCGGATAGGTTGCGGAAGCACAATCCTGAACAATCGCTGTTGAGACCTACGATTGAGGCTGTTTGGGAACCGATCGCTCTTGAGGATAATTGGCAACCTTTTTATGAGTTGGTTAAGAGACTTCAAGACTCTTAACGGTAACTTTACAAGGTGCGCATTGCGTACCCTACGAATAACTACTTGAGTTTTTCAATTTCAAATTGTGCGTCTTTGTAACCGCCGGTAAGTCCTTGATCGAGAAAGATTTTGCCGGCTTTTTCGTAATCGCTAATCGCTCCTGCTTTGTCTCCTAAAGAGCGGCGAACAGCAGCTCTACCGTAGTAAGCCGCAGCATAGTTGGGATTGATTCTAATTGCTTGGACATAATCGCCGATCGCACTGTTGTAATTATTTAACTGTTGGTAAACCTTGGCTCGATTTGCAAAAGCTTCAGCATCGTTGGGATTGAGCCCAATTGCTGCTGTAAAATCGGCGATCGCCCCCTGAGCATCTCCCCCTGCGTTGCGAGCCAAACCACGATTGCTCAAAGCGTTATAATCCTGGGAATTTAGTGTCACCGCTTGGGTGCAATCAGCAATTGCTTTCGGATAATCCTTCAAATTTAAATAAGCAATGCAGCGATTGTTGTAAGGAACCCCATCTTCATCGCTCAGCGAAATCGCCTGAGTGCAATCGTCAATTGCGGCTTGATGCGCTCCTAAATTTAACTGTGTACTGCAACGATTCGCGTAAGCATCTCCACTCTTGGGATCGATCGCAATTACCTGAGAATAATCCGTCAAAGCTCCCTTATAATCTCCTAGGTGAAAGCGAGCTCTCCCCCGACTGTAGAAAGCATCAATATTCTGAGCATCGAGCTTAATTGCCTCAGTATAGTCGCCAATTGCCCCTTGCAAATCTGCGCTTGCAGCGCGAGCCAACCCCCGCGCATGATAAGCTTTGACCAGGCTCGGTTGTAACCGAATTACTGAGTTAAAATCATTAATAGCCGCCTTATAATCTTGCAGTTCTAAATAAGAAACTCCTCTTTCATAATATGTATCAGCATCGTTTGGCTGAAGATTTAAAACCTGAGTGTAATCCTCAATCGCCCCGCGCGTGTCGTTAAAATCGTGACGGGCTAGTCCCCGGTTAAAATAAGCCTTAACATATTTAGGATTGAGAGCGATCGCCTGAGAATAATCGGCTATTGCTTCTTGATACTTTTTTAAATCATAATTAGCATTACCCCGCTGATAAAAACTCTCAGCATTGTTAGGATTTAATTGAATTGATTTATTAAAAGCCTGCAAAGCTGCTGCTGGATCTTGCTTCCGAGACTTTTCTACTCCCTGTTCGTAATATTCCTTAGCTTTAGTCGGATTCGGGCGGCTCCAATAACTCAACAGAAATATCAGAGCGATCGCCGCCCCAGAACCCGCCA
>JAJAYT010000024.1 GCA_026786085.1 Microcoleus sp. CAN_BIN18
CCCAAATCAGTCACAGCACCGAGACTGCTAGAAGAAACCAACTTAGCGTATTTAGCCAAAACGCCCCTAGTATAGCGAGGTTTAGGAGGCTGCCAAAGAGCCCTGCGTCGCTCCAATTCTGCATCATCAACATTGAGCTGCAACAAGCGATTGTTAGCATCAATCGTAATCGAATCGCCCTCATTTACCAAAGCAATTGTGCCGCCAACTTGCGCTTCTGGTGCCACGTGACCGACAACCCTGCCGTAGCTTCCGCCGGAAAAGCGGCCGTCAGTAATTAAGCCGACAGAATCGGCTAAACCTGCACCAACAATTGCCGAAGTTGGTGCTAACATTTCGCGCATTCCCGGCCCGCCTTTGGGCCCTTCGTAGCGGATGACAATCACATCTCCGGCTTGAATTTTGCCGGCCAAGATTGCCTCCAAACAATTTTCTTCCGATTCAAATACCCGCGCTGGGCCGGTGATTTGCAGGTTTTTAACGCCTGTAATTTTAGCAACGGCTCCTTCTGTTGCCAGATTTCCCCTCAGAATTGCTAAATGTCCTTGGGCGTACATCGGGTTATTCCAAGGGCGGATGACATCTTGGTCAGCGCGCGGTTCGGCGGGAATATCTGCTAACACTTCAGCAATAGTTTGGCCGCTAATTGTCAGCGCATCGCCGTGTAGCAATCCCTTTTCTAGCAGCATTTTCATGACTTGCGGAATGCCGCCGGCTTTGTGCAAATCGACGGCTACGTATTTGCCGCTTGGTTTGAGGTCGCACAAGACTGGCACTTTGGCTCGAATTGTTTCAAAATCGTCGAGGCACAGTTCAACGCCGATCGTATTTGAGATGGCCAATAAATGCAGCACAGCGTTGGTTGAGCCGCCAACTGCCATGATTACCGCGATCGCATTTTCAAAGGCCTTGCGTGTCAAAATTTGGCTCGGTAACAACTGTTTCCGAACCGCTTCCACCAAAATTTTGGCAGATTCCTCAGCGCTATCAGCTTTTTCGGCATCCTCAGCAGCCATTGTCGAAGAATAGGGCAAACTCATGCCCATCACTTCAAAAGCGCTGGACATTGTATTTGCTGTGTACATTCCGCCGCAGGAGCCCGCACCCGGACAAGCTTTTTTTTCCACTGCGGTGAGCTCTGCTTCATCAATTTTGCCCGCGCTGAATTGACCGACTGCTTCAAAAACGCTGACAACGGTTAAATCTTGTCCGTTGTGGTATCCCGGTTTGATCGTCCCACCGTAGACAAAAATAGCAGGAATGTTCATGCGGGCGATCGCAATCATTGCCCCCGGCATATTCTTATCGCAACCGCCCACAGCCAGCACCCCGTCCATACTTTGGCCGTTGCAAACAGTTTCAATCGAATCTGCAATCACATCTCTCGAAACCAGGGAATATTTCATCCCTTCAGTTGCCATCGAGATCCCGTCGCTGATAGTAATCGTACCGAACATCTGTGGCATCCCGCCGGCTTCTTTTGCACCCGCAACAGCCCGCAAAGCGAGCTCGTTCAATCCCACATTGCAGGGCGTAATCGTGCTGTACCCGTTGGCAATGCCCACAATGGGTTTAGTGAAATCGCCGTCGCCAAAACCGACGGCCCGCAGCATTGCTCGGTTGGGCGCGCGCTCCACGCCCCCAGTCACAGCTTGGCTTCTCAAATTGTCAGGCATTTTAAAATTTCCTTTGTCTGTTGTCAGTTGTTTGTGGTTCAGTTGTCAGTTGTCAGGTGTTTGTGGTCGCTGGCTCTTGACTGCTGACTGTTGATATTTTTACCCTATTTTTAATTCTCTCAGAAGCGCTGACATTTGTGAGGCCCTCTAGAATAGATTCGCACAGCAGTGCCAGGACAGCAGACTGCAAAGATTCTACTGATACTACAGCGTGCAGCGTGAATACCGTGGTTATCTGGGATGATGTGTGTGGTAGAACCCATCACTCTAACGTTTGAAAAAAAATTGCGAGGCGAATGACATGGAGGCCGATCGAATTCTGAGGCAATATGCGGCCGGAGAAAGAAATTTTCGAGAGATTAACCTCGCAGGGGCCGACTTAAAAGGGGTCAACTTCAGCGAGGCTAACTTTACCCGATCGAATTTCCAAGATGCAAACCTCAAAGGCGCTAACCTGACAGGAGCGAACTTGCGCGAGGTGAAATTGGCAGGGGTGGACATGACGGAAGCCAACCTCACCGAAGCAAATCTCATCGGTACCGATTTGAGCCGGGGCAATTTGAGCGGAGCAAACCTGACCGGCTCGAACCTGCGTGGCTCAATGGCGAGGGAAGTGAATATGAGCAAGGCAAACTTGACTGAAGCTAATTTGACCGAAGCCAACTTTACCGAAGCGAATTTATTTGCGGCCAACTTAACGGACGCTAGCATGATTCGTACTAATTTGATGAAGTCAAATTTGAGTTGGTCAACTCTCAAAGCGGTAAACCTCACAAATGCCATTCTCAGCGAGTCGCTTTTGGAAAGAGCAAACTTGACAACTGCAATCCTCAGCGGGGCGATGCTAAGCGGGGCAAATCTTACTGGTGCAGACTTGCGCCAAGTAACGATGGTTGGAGCTAATCTCACCGATGCTAATCTGAGCAATGCTAATTTGAGAGTTGCCAATGTGAGTTGGTCAACGCTGGTAAAAGCTAATTTGAGCGGTGCTAATTTGTACCGGGCAAAGCTATGCTGGTCTAATTTGAGCGGGGCTATTTTGGTGGAAGCGGTTTTGATTGACGCTAATCTCAATCGAACTAACTTCCGCGATGCAGATTTGAGGCGGGCAATTATGCCTGATGGCTCAACTAATGAGTCTTAATAGTTAACTGTTAACTGTTAACTGTTAACTGTTGACTGTTGACTAATGTTATTGGTTATTAGTTACAGCAGATTGCTGGTTTATGATGTACATTCAATATCCCCGTAGGACACGGCAATGCCGTGTCCTCTGCTAGTACCTACATACCTGAAAACTGCTATATAGATTATTAGCAGCCAATCAAATAACAAATAACTACTAACAAATAACTACTAACAAGTAACTCATGACTGTCAGCGAATTATTGATTTTGGGTGCGGCCGGACTTTTTGCCGGAATTCTAGCGGGTTTTTTGGGTATCGGCGGCGGTACGGTGCTGGTGCCTTTGTTGGTAGCTCTCAAGTACACCCCCGTGCAAGCGGTTGCTACTAGCGGTTTGTCGATCGTAATTACAGCTCTTTCTGGCAGCATCCAGAATTGGCGTATGGGCTACCTCAGCTTGAATCAAGTCGCCGGTATCGGATTTCCCGCCGTCATCACAGCACAAATCGGTGCTTATTTGACAGGGATATTTCCGCCTTACTTGCTATTAGTTTCTTTTGGGTTGTTGTTGTGGCTGAATATTTATTTGATTGAAGTTCGCAAGCGCCTGACAGCGCAGAAAGCCGAAGAAGCACAAGGAGAAAATGCTCAATCACCAATTGCTAATACTTCGGCTACCCTTGGTACAAATCACGAATTACCAAATAATTCAAATATTTTATTCAATCCAACTTTTGCTAAAATTGCGACAGGCAGTGCGGCGGGTTTATTAGCAGGTTTGTTCGGCGTAGGTGGCGGCGTAATTATGGTTCCCCTGCAAATCTTGCTGTTAGGGGAAAGCATTAAAACCGCGATTCAAACGAGTTTGGGCGTCATCGTGATCACTGCTATTTCGGCGACGGCGTTTCACGCGGCGCGTGGGAATGTTTTGTGGGTTGTGGGGTTGATTCTGGGGGGTGGCGGTTTGTTGGGCGCGCAAATCAGTACGCGGTTTTTGCCGAGATTGTCCGATCGTACTATTAGTTTAGCTTTTCGATCGCTCTTGGCAATTTTATCAATTTATGTTTTCTGGCAAGCTTGGCAAAAATATAGTCATTAGTCATTAGTCATTAGTCATTAGTCATTAGTCATTAGTCATTAGTCATTAGTCATTAGTCATTAGTCATTGGTCAACCCTTCTCTTTCGCAAGCTGTCAACTGTCAACTGTCAACTGTCAACTGTCAACTGTTATTGGTGCGCACCCAGGAAATACTTGGGTTCGGTGCGCAGTGCGCACCCTACGAGAGACTAATTTTCTGATAGTTTCTTGACGGCGCGAGTCAGACGCTGCAAATAAGGCTTGACAATTTCTTGATTTTGGCGCTGCAACTCGGAAACCTGGTTCTGCAAACAGTGAATCTCGGTTTGCAGCATCCTTGTATCTATTGTCGGTCGATCGAGCAAATCCTGCAATTGCTTCAGAGAACCTTGGATTTGATCCAAGTCTACTTCGTTCGATCGCTCCTGCAACTCTGCTGTAATAGTTTTAACTTCAGTTAACTTTTCGTTCATCAACAAAAATCGGACGTTGACATTTTCCCAATCATGCTCTCTCAGGGCGCTATTTTCGAGAATGCGGAGTTTTTGCTGCAAATCCGACAGCATGGTGTAGAGTTCCTGAGAATCGGCAGGAAGTGCCTGCGCTTGGCGTTCCAGGGAAGCTACGGAAGCTTGTACGTCAGCGATGGCACCCGATTCCAAGCCCAGAAGTTTTTGTTTCAAGTCCGAGACGGCGCTGTAGAGTTCCGCAGGTTCTCCAGGCAGGATCTGAATTTGCTGCGATCGACCTTCTGCTGCGGCCTGTACCTCCGCGATCGCAGAATTTGCCTTGTATTGCATTTTTTGCTCGAAACGCTGGCGATTGGCGAGATTTAGCGAGAGTGCTGCGGTTAACGGGGCGGCAGCGTAGAGAATTTGGCCCGACAATCCCGCAGCAATCGTGCCAATCGCTGAACCAGCAATAGAGGCGTATTCTGCCAATTCTAGCCAATCCGGCTGGTTTGGGGAAATTCTCAAAGCTGGGTATGATGCGTCTTCGATCTTCTGCATAGCCTTTTAGTCGTAGTCTGATAGATTCCGATAGAGACATCATAAAGCGATCGGCAAATAAATCAGGGTCATTTGTCAAAATTTCGGGATCGTGAGATTTCTATATGCCGAATGCCGAATACCGAATGCCTTCAAAGCGGTCAGTCTCAGGTAAAATTCAGGATAAGTCGATCGCCTAAAAGTTAACCGATAACCGTTAACCAACGTCTGTCAGGAGTATACAGGAAATGGGTCTCAAGATTATTGAAAGCTACGATAGCAGTTTTGTCCTCGAACCGGATGCTCAAGCTGCACTGTTCGATTCACTAACCGGTGACAGCTTTCTGCAACAAGTAGCCGGACAATTGCAGTGCTCGCGCATTGAGTTTGCCGAGTTACTTTTTCAGCCAGTGCCCTACAGCAGCGAGACGCCGAAGGGAATGCCTGCGGAATTTCAAAAGTATCACGAATCGATCGATTTTGCGATCGTCAACGTCCCGCCCAATTTCATGTTTCAAGCCAAAATATTTAAACCCAGCCGCCTCTGTGCCATTTATCGCGTTTTCAAGAATTAGTTAAACAGAAGGAAGAAGGAAGAAGGAAGAAGGAAGAAGGAAGAAGGAAGAAGGAAGAAGGAAGAAGGAAGAAGGAAGAAGACATACACACCCAGCTTTTTAGCGCTCCGTATTTTACCTTAAATTAGGTGGAATTAGTTAAAAATCAGGAAAATGTTAGGAAAAATTCACATCGACAATTCAAACAAACAATGACAGAAGACATTCAGCCTCTCGCCAGCTTAGAATACATTCCCTACATTGACTCCGAGGGGAAATTGCCCGAATTTGTCCAGGGAAGAATCGGCGTTTATGCGATTTTCGACAGCGAGAAAGTCTTGCAATTCGTCGGTTATTCTCGCGATACTTACCTCAGCCTCAAACAGCATTTAGTACGCCAACCCGAACATTGCTACTGGCTAAAAGTCCAAACTATTGAGAAGCCCAGCCGCACTATACTAGAAAGCATCCGAGCAAGTTGGATTGCCGAAAACGGTTCCCAGCCCCAGGGCAACGGTGACGATGCTGCTGCAAAATGGAACGACCCCATCGACACCAAAACAGTGATGACTGCCCAAGAAATCGCAAATTATGAAGGTATAGTCGCCGATGAACTTGCCAAAGATAAATTGTTGAAAAATGTAGCGCGGCGCGTGGAAAATGAAATTTTATCGCTACTGAAACTTCGCGGTGTAACTGAAGAAATCCGGTTTAATCCCAAGCTGAAAACTAGCGGCTTGCTCGATTTGAAGTAACTACGTAGGTTAATTACCCACAATCAACCATGTTTGTAGTGCAGGGCTGTTTCATTCTCGGAAAAATCAGGATAATGAAATAGCTCTGAGCAACTGTCAACTGTCCACTGTCCACTGTCAACTGTCAACTGCTATAACAGATATCGGAATCTGCAAAATGAACTCTGTCCCCCCGCCGGGAGCACAAATACAACTGATTTTACCTCCATGTTTTTCCACTACAATATCGTGACTAATCGCCAACCCTAATCCAGTACCTCTGCCGACAGGTTTCGTAGTAAAAAATGGGTCAAATATCCGGTGGCGAACTGCCTCGCACATCCCGCAACCGTTATCGGCAATGTGAATCACAACGGATTGAGAGTTTTGAGTTACCAATTTTGAATCGGGATTGTGCACCGCAGCTTCTGAGTCATAACTTACTGAAGTGCTGATGGTAATTTTTCGGGGAGAAGGTTGAGTTTCCAGGGCATCAATAGCATTAGTTAGCAGGTTCATAAACACCTGATTTAACTGACTGGCATAACAGGTAACTTTTGGCAGTTGACTGTAGTGTTTGATGACCTCAATATCATCGGCATTGTTTGCTTTATTGAGCCGATGTTGCAAAATAACTAAAGTATTATCAATGCCTTCATGAATATTCACTGGCTTGTACTTTTCTTCGCCAAGGCGGGAGAAGTTGCGAAAAGACAGCACAATCTCGCTAATCCGAGAAGCACCTTCTTTCATCGAATTTAGCAGTTTTGGATAATCCTCGGCGATGAAGTCGGGTTGAATTTTTTCCAATTCGCCGACAATTTCTGCCACGGGGTGCGGGTAGTAATGTCGGTACAATTTGATGAGGCGAACCAAATCTCCTGCGTAGTCGTCCGCCATCCCAATATTGCCGGAGATAAAGTTGACTGGATTGTTGATTTCGTGAGCAATTCCTGCCGCTAGTTGACCTAATGAAGCCATTTTTTCTTTCTGTATTAACTGAGCTTGAGCCTTCTTGAGTTCAGTTAAGGTTTGTTCTAGTTGCTGGGCGTAGGATTGTTTTTCTTGGAACAACTGGCGCTGCATGAGTTGATTTGAGACGCGCGCTAAAACTTCTAGTTCCTGAAATGGTTTGGTGATATAATCTATACCGCCCACTTCAAAGGCTTTGACTTTATCTAACGTTTCATTCAAAGCACTGATAAAAATAACGGGAATGTCCTTGGTTTTGGGAGAAGCTTTTAACTCTTTGCAGACTGTGTAGCCGTCCATACCGGGCATCATGATGTCCAGCAAAATTAAGTCGGGAGGAGTTAATTCGATCGACCTTAGAGCTATTTGCCCGTCGGGTGCGGTGCGGGTTTTGTACCCTTGCTTCGAGAGTATTTTAGCTAGAAGGTGCAAGTTAGTCGGAACATCATCAACAATTAAAATATTCCCTTTTAAGATGGGAGTTGCTTCGTCATTCATATCTACTCTCGTAAAATAACCTTTGTAGGTTTGTAGTGAGGACTTTAGTCCTCTGAGTTTATGAGGACTAAAGTCCTCACTACGAACCTTCTCTGATATGATTTTTATTTGGTTGCGGGACGGATGAGAGCTAGTATTTGATTGAATTGAAAGTCGTTAGCCAATGCGGTGAGAGCGCTAGCTAAAGAGTGATTTCGATCGCGAATTAGCTCAATTTGACTGAGAATCAATTCTAAATCGCACTCAATTGTGGCTTTCTCTAAAGCTGCCAGCCAATCCGCTGGTAATGCTGCGATAGTCTCTGAAGTCGGAGCCTCAATTTTATTTGGCTCCGGCACATTCTCGGGTTCATCGTAAATGTAACGCACTCCGAGATGTTTGTGTAGCGTGGCAAAAATTTCTGTATCTCGAAAGGGTTTGTGGATAAAGTCATCGGAATCATCTGATACAGTAACGGTTCGCGCTTCCTCGGCGTTAGCGGCACTGACGGCAATAATGGCGGTGGCTTCACCTTTAACGGTGGCTTTAATCTGTTTCGTGGCTTCATGTCCATCCATCACGGGCATCCACATATCCATAAAAATTAAGTGTGGCTCAAAACTTGACCATATTTCAATAGCTTCAGCGCCGTTGCTGGCTTCTTGGAGTTCAAAGTCAAAGGCTGCGAGGAGTTTGATCAGCAGTTTGCGGTTGTCCTCGCGATCGTCCACAATCAATATACGATAGCGCGGCTGATTGGCTTCGAGGGCGATCGCCCGACGCGACGGCTGTACTGGTTGAATGTTCGCCGCATCAACCGCGCTAACGGGGATATCAAACGCGAAGGTGGTGCCGCGTCCTACTTCGCTGCGG
>JAJAYT010000025.1 GCA_026786085.1 Microcoleus sp. CAN_BIN18
AACCCCCCCCCCAACGGCGCAAAACCAAAACCCAGATTTTCTGTCCGGGGCGCGCCGGCGCCCTTCAGTGGCCGCCAGCGGGGGGATTAACGACGACTCTGGAATCTGAAGAAAATCAAACTTCTTTTTTATAAAGATTTGCAATGTGGCGCACTGTGCGGTAAGCTAATTTTAGCTGGTGTCTAATCGTCAATTGGAGAGGTGGCAGAGTGGTTGAATGCGGTAGTCTCGAAAACTACTTTAGGGCGACCTAACGTGGGTTCAAATCCCACCCTCTCCGTACATTTAGGGATCAAGTACCAAGCGCGCATCTTATTCATGTAGGGTGCGCGTTTTGTGTATTACCCAAACTTGAACGTAGGGTGTGCTTTGTCAACCCTGTCAAGGTGTTTGCTGAGCTTGGATAAAAGCCTCTCAAACACTTAAAATATCCTAGTTTGTAGGGTGCGCATTGCGCACCGGCTCATCTTGTAACGTGCGTCAAAAAGCATTGAAAAAGTCAACCAGTACGCCTTTCGATGGGTATCAAAGTCAACCGGTGCGCAGTGCACACCCTACAATTGGCTAAAATTGACCCATCTAGATGCAGAACCGATGCAAAATAGATGGTCTATAATGAGAATTGTTATCATTCGCAAAATAGCAATTCTCCATGCAAGGGAACTCAGAAGCTACGCCGCCCCAAATTGATTTAGCTTTCATCGGTGCTGGGCCCCACGCCCTGACTCTCGCAGCACATATATTAAAAAAACGCAACAGCCTCCGGGATAAACTTTTAGCATTCGATCCGAGCGGCGAATGGCTGAGTCAGTGGCGGAGGCAATTTGCAGCTTTAGAAATTGGGCATTTGCGATCGCCCGCAGTGCACCACCCAGATCCCAACCCTTACGAATTGCGGAGGTTTGCCGAAAATCGCTCCTCGGAATTGTTTCCCCCCTACGATTTGCCGGGAAGTCGGTTATTTGAGGAATTCTGTGCTGACACAGTTAAAAAGTGGCAATTGGGCGATCGAGTGATCAAAGCAAAAGTTACCCGCATTCAGCCAAAATCCGGCCGTTTCCGCCTGTGGTTTGAAGACGGAAAAAGTGCGATCGCCCGCCGAGTAATTGTCGCCGCCGGAAGTGGAAAATCCCATGTACCAGCCTGGACAAATCAAATTCAAACACAGCATCCACGCGAAAGAATTTGCCACTCGCATCAAGTAGATTTGCGAACTTTGCAATTGCCAGGAGAACAAATATTGATTGTTGGCGGCGGACTAACCAGCGGACATTTAGCAGTAGGATCAATTGCCAGAGGAGCAAAAGTTCTGTTAATGACGAGGCGCTATTTCCAAGAAAAACTATTTGATGCCGAAGCCGGTTGGTTGGGGCCAAAATACCTCAAGGGATTTGAGGCCGAACCTGATTGTCACAAACGTTGGGAAACCATTCAACAAGCTCGCAACGGTGGCTCGATGACACCGGAAATTATGACACAGTTGCGCAGGCTTTCCCACAGCCAAAAACTGACATTTCACGAACAGTGCGAAGTTGTTGCTGTTCGGTGGGAAAATAACAGATGGACTGTTGATTGTAGCGGTGGGGAAACGTTATTTGTCGATCGCATTTGGCTAGCAACTGGCACTAAATTAGATATTACAGCCGAGCCTTTGTTCGCAGAAATACTAGAAACGCATCCGATTGAAATAGTCAAAGGTTTGCCAGTATTGGACAAACACCTGCGTTGGCCCGGATGCGAATTATTTGTAACTGGTGGTTTAGCAGCGCTGCAAGTTGGCCCAGTGGCGAGAAACCTTTCAGGGGCGAGAATGGCGTGCGATCGCATTGTACCGGCGATCGTCAAATCCAGCATTGCACTCTCGCCAGCATTGATCCATCGTTAGTTTGTAGTGAGGATTTCAGTCAATTAATCAGGACTAAAGTCCTGACTACAAACAATACGAGACAGCTTATTGCAACTTAACCGCAGCCCGCTGAATTGGCAGAACTTCATCTAGAGTCAATTCGCGATCGGCTGTTAAGTGACTCGAACAGCAAATCGTGCTGAAATAAAGAGGACGACCGACAACTTGAGAAAAATGCTGTTCCAAAAGCAAGCGAGAAGTAATATCGCCCAACAACTCAGAAATATCCTTTGTCAATTGTTCAGTATCGTCGCGGTGAGTAATTCTGAACAGAAAAGGCGTTTTGCCGATCGACTTTTTAATTTCCGCATCAAAAGCATCATCTTTCCCGGCGACAAAAGCCCAAGCCTGATGTGTCAAAAATTGCCAAGCTTCGGGAAACATCTCGCGAATTTTTTCCAGGGGATTTCCCGTTTCGTAAACCAAAGTAGCAGTTTTGCAATCCATGAATCTGACCTCGGGTAGTAGTAGTGTATCTCGACTGTGTTTCAAGTTTTGATATTGATAATCATATTCATAGTTGACCACTAAATCAAGGGCTTCCGACTACCTGCGCCCAATGCCCAATGCCCAATGCCCAATGCCCAATGCCCAATGCCCAATGCCCAAAACAATTTCCAATAACTGCGCCAGTGAAACAAATTATCCCATAAATTCTGCATAAAAGTATTACTGCGTAGGCGCTGCGACTCCCAAATAGCAGCAGTTTGACCGTTAATTGCCGAAAAACTCGACCAAATATAAGGAAGTTCGGCGATCGCCTCAACTTTCATTCCGTGACGCACAGCCAGGGCGATCGCCTGAATCAACTCAGCAGCTTGCGGGCCCACAATACTTGCTCCCAAAATCTCCCCGTTGCGGCGCCCGACAATCTTACAAAAACCACTTGTCTCACCACACATTTGAGCTCTTTCAACATTCTTAAAATATTCCCGACTAATAATAAGATCATCTCCAAAACGGCGTCTTGCTTGCGCTTCAGTCAAACCAACCCTAGCCAACTG
Organism: Microcoleus sp. CAN_BIN18; assembly: GCA_026786085.1. Taxonomy (GTDB): domain Bacteria; phylum Cyanobacteriota; class Cyanobacteriia; order Cyanobacteriales; family Microcoleaceae; genus Microcoleus. Next base: position 2,911 of record JAJAYT010000025.1, read on the forward strand.
CGGATCTGAAAAAATCGCCCAAGGAATTCCGCGATAATCTATTTGAAACATTGGCAGAAACAAAGCATTTTTCACAGCAACCGTAGCTTCGCAATTAGCGATGTGAGGGAACGAATAACCCCCAGCAACATCGCCGATCGCGTAAATGCGAGAATTAGTTGTTTGCAGCTTGTCATTTAAAATCAACCGTCGATCGTCGAATTTCACCCTAACTGCTTCGAGATTTAAAGATCCAAAATTGTGTCGGCGGCCGGCGGCGAGAAAAATCTCCTCAGCTTCGATCGCCGTACGCCCAGCTTGAATCCATTTTTTACCCTCAATCACCCGAGCTTGAGTCACCTCAGTAGCAGTCAAAATCCGCACTCCTTCCGCTTCCATTGCAGCTTGAACCAAGCCAGCAGCTTCTCGCTCTTCTTTCGCCAAAATGTGAACTCCCTTCACCACAAGCGTCACAGCCACCCCTAATCGAGCCATAGTTTGAGCCACTTCGACACCGCTAGGATCGCCACCGATTACAGCCAAACTTTGAGGTAATTGTGGAAGTTTAAGCAATTGGGGGACAGTTTCCGAAGTAAAAAAGCTAGCAGCAGAAAGTCCTTCAATATTCGGAATTGCAGGCATTGTTGGACAAGCTAACAAGTAAGAAAGCGATCGCAATTTTCGATCGCCCACCACAAAAGCCAAATCCGGTTTCCTAACAAACTCGCCATCGCCAAAAATAACATCGACACCGCGAGCAGCCAAAACGTCAAGAGAATCAATTTCTGACAAATTAGCCACAACACCCTCGGCCCATTTCAGCACCCCGTCAAACCGCAATTCGATCGGCTTTTCTGAGTTAGCCACTTCCCGCAGCACTCCCAATTGCTGGCGGCCAATCTGCTGGGAAAAACGAGCAGCCTCGCTCAAAATTTGGGTGTATCTTAAACCAAGGTCGATCGA
>JAJAYT010000026.1 GCA_026786085.1 Microcoleus sp. CAN_BIN18
ATTTTAATTGCGTTATTTTATTCAGAAGACCGGGCGGTTTAAACCGCGTCTACACAAACAAAACCTGCCTCCGCAGGTTGAAGAACGGGCGATTTTAATTGCGTTATTTTATTCAGTCCGCGGAGGCGGACTTCGTTTTTGTAGAAGCGGTTTCAACCGCCGTCTAAGAGAAGAGAAGACCGGGCGGTTGAAACCGTACGTCTAAGTCAAAATCGAGCCACTCATCATCCGCCGATATCTCCGATCCAATTCATCCCGAACCACCGGCCACTGATTCAAACTTTCATCACTCTCAATTACCATTTGAGCCGCCGCCCTCGCCAACTCCAAAACCTCCTGATCCTCAACCAAACTCGCCAAAGCAAAATCCGGTAAACCAGACTGCCGCATTCCCAAAACCTGACCAGGCCCGCGCAATCTCATGTCCATTTCCGCAATGAAAAAGCCATCTTGAGATTGTTCTAAAACCTTCATTCTCTGCATAGCTTCCGCAGTCTTGGAACCGGGCATTAACAAACAATAAGAACGGCTTTTGCCCCGACCAACTCGACCTCGTAACTGGTGCAATTGCGACAGTCCAAAACGCTCCGAATTTTCAATCATCATTACCGTTGCATTCGGCACGTCCACTCCCACTTCCACCACAGTCGTAGATACTAAAATATCAGTTTCTTTGTCTCGAAACTTAGTAATTGCCTCATCTTTGTCAGCACTGCTCATCCTGCCGTGGAGCAAACCCACCTTAAATTCAGGAAATATACTTTTTTCAAGTTTCTCTTTTTCCTCAATTGCCGATCGCACATCCAACTTTTCCGACTCCTCCACCAGCGGCAGCACCACATAAACCTGATGCCCGCTCGCCACTTCCCGCCGAATCAAATCATAAGCTTGGATGCGTTCTTTGGCAGACAGGACGGTCGTTTGAATCGGCTGCCTGCCGGGGGGAAGTTCATCAATTTGACTCACGTCTAAATCTCCGTGCAGCGTCAGCGCCAGCGTCCGGGGGATGGGAGTTGCCGTCATCGTCAAAACGTGAGGAGATTCGCCTTTTTGCTGCAATTTAGCGCGCTGCTGCACGCCGAATCTGTGCTGTTCATCAATTACTGCCAAACCCAATTTATGGAAATTCACCGTATCTTGAATCAGCGCGTGAGTTCCCACTAAAACTGGCAATTGTCCGGTTTCTAACTGGCTGTGAATTTCCCGGCGTTTTGCTACCTTTGTTGAACCAGTTAACAGTTCGACGGACAAGTGCATCAAATTAAACCAACCTACCAATTTGCGGTAATGTTGTTCTGCTAAAACTTCCGTCGGTGCCATTAAAGCGGCTTGATAACCGGATTGAATTGCTGCTAACATTGCGACTACGGCGACTACGGTTTTGCCAGCGCCGACATCGCCTTGCACTAATCTGTTCATCGGTTGCGGCGAAGCTAAATCGTTGAGGATGTCGTTAATTACTCTTTCCTGAGCATTAGTCAACGCAAAAGGTAATAGTTGGTAAAAGTCTGCGATTAATTTGCCGCTAGGAAGGATGACTGCACTAGCTTGAGCTTTTCTTTGGGTTTGGCGGCGCTTCAAAAGTCCTAATTGCAGGTAGAAAAATTCGTCAAAAACTAAGCGGCGGCGGGCGGCGGATAGACAATCGCGATCGAGCGGAAAGTGAATATTTGTCACGGCATCGGCTAAACCCATTAAGCCGTAACGATCGCGCAAATCATCCGGTAGCGATTCCGGCAACAGTTTCGCGGCCGGCATTGCAGCTAAGATCGATCGCCTCACCGAACCAGCATCCACACCTTCCGTCAGCGGATAAACAGGAATCAGGCGGCCGACTTTCATAGATTCGATCGCACCGCCGGAGTCATCTAATACTTCTAACTCGGGATTGTCTAAAGTAATGCCATATTTACCCTGCTTCACCAACCCCGAAGCTGCTAGCACCGCACCAGTACAATACTCGCGCTTTTTGAATTCTTGCCAGCCGCGATTGCTGTAGCGAGGCCCGGCAAAAAAGCGACTAATTTTTATTTCTCCGGTACTGTCTTTTAAAATTACTTCTAATATGGTTAATTTCTTATTCTTCGGGCTAGAAAAGCAATTGCAGCGCTTAACTTCAGCGATTAAAGTAACAGTTTCCCCGGCTACAAGTTCGCGAATTCGTACTTGCTTTGCATAGTCGATGTGGTTGCGGGGATAGTAGTAAAGCAGGTCGTATACGGTGTCTAAACCGAGTTTTAGCAAGCGGTTGCCGTTCGCGGGGCCGATGCCGGTCACGCGCGTTAACGGTTGGTCGAGGGTCAGGCTGGCTGCTGGGGGTGCTGTATTCAGGGGTGCTGTGCGAGGAACGGAAACGGCTGGAGTGCTTGGCTCGGAGGAGTTTGTGGCTCTGACTTGTGCTGCTGGTTCTTGTTGGTGATGGGTTTGTGATTCCCAAACTTGCTCCATTTGTCTGAGGAAACTGACTGTAATGGCGATCGAATGTTGGCGCCCTTCGAGATCCTTCTGAGGGTAGATGTCAAATTCAGCAGCTAGTTGTCTAGCTCGATCGCGCGAAGAACCCGCCACAGCACCTGCCAACTGTCTCAAACTGAGGCCCAGAAACTCGCTGAAGCGGTATTGACTGCCCTGAAGGTCGTTAAATCCGCGATCGGCTTCTACTGAAAGAGCTTTTTGCAATCGCTGCCATTCTGGTCGATCGATAGTCATATAAATTTATAAAAGAAGGAAGAAGGAAGAGGGAATAAGGAAGAAGGAAGAAGGAAGAGGGAAGAAGGAAGAAGGAAGAGGGAAGAAGGAAGAGGGAAGAAGGAAGAAGGAAGAAAGAGTAAAAGCTTCTGTTTCAGCAATTAAGAACGTTGTTACAGTTTTGGCGGTTGCCATAACTTTTTTTTAAAGAGCTCCTACCAAAAAAAGTATAGCACCGGGAACTGAGAAACCCCGTTTCTCTGATAAACCCCGTTTCTCAATACCGTAAAATTTTTACGTTTTCCCCTCGAACTTGCATCCGTTAAATCCGTCAAATCCGTTAAATCCCGTACTTTCCTCGTTACCGAACTTTCCTTTTTCCTCTTTCGTCTTCCTTCTTCCTTCTTCCTTCTTCCTTCTTCCTTCAATCAATCTTCAAACCAACTCGATCGCCAAGCCGACTCAGCCTCCACCACGGCCATTTCCCGCTGTTTTTTCTGGTAATCGCGGCCGAGGGAGTTCAACTTTGCAGAGAGGTTGCGAATTTGCTGACGCCAAGTCGAGCTTCCCGCATCGGCAAACTCTATTTCTGACAGACGCAGTTTAATCGCTGTGATGCGCAAAGGTTTAGGATGCGATGTTTCTGCCAAGTTTCGCGGGGCTGAGGAACTATCGGTTTCAATGACTATGTTTAATAAATTAGGCGGCCCCGCAACGCTGTCGCTGGACGATTCAGCACCAGAAGCAGCTTCGAGAACAGGTTCTGGCAATTGACTGGCCAAGATTCCCGACTGTTGCAGCAAGCGGTTGGTGTCGCGAGAAAGCAGCTTGATATTATGGGCGATCGACTTTTCAATACTATGTTGCCAGCGCGCTAAACTTTCTGGGGAATTAGTAGGAATTGGTAACTGGTGATTTGTCGTTGGTAATTCGTAGTTCATGGCGGAAAATTCGTTTTTTTCCTCTGTTTCTTCCTCTGTTTCTATTTCATCTTCCTCTATTTCATCTTCCTCGAATTCATCTTCCTCTATTTCATCTTCCTCGAATTCGTCTTTCTCTATTTCTTCCTCTTCTGCTTCTGATTCAGTCGCCAGCGATCGCAATTTTTCTTCAGATGCCACAGCCAAAAGCCTTACAGACTGCTGCATTTTTTGCCGCCCGTCGAAGGACAACTTGAGAAACGACTCAGGCACCGCTTGAGTGCAAAGGTGATAGCAAGCCAAAATTAATTGCTGCCGCACCGCTTGTCCCAACGCAGTCAAATAACTCTCGTAGGTACTGTGAAACTCCAAAGTCAAGGCTGCTAAAGCCTCTTCGAGTTCTGCCAAATCTTGCTGTATTCGCTCTCTTGCTCCCACTATATCTCCCGTATTAAATTAAAATAGCCCGTATAAAATTAAAAAGTCGTAGGGTGTGTCGCCGTAAACAATCCCTAAATTCAATCGACAATCTGGAGGCGACGCACCTTACACTTCGGGCCCGTGGGAACAAAGCCAACACTTGTTTTCTAGCACAATTTTGATAAATGGTATTAGGTGCGTCACTATAAGATTGTCGATATTTGTTTGGGATTTTTTTAGGGCGACGCACCCTACGACTACTGACTCAAAGAGTGAATTCTGGTTAGAAACCGGGTTTTTAGTACGCAGTGTATGAGTCCTGTAAAAATTAAAAATGCAAAAAATTAGCTTTTCACATTTTTAATTTTTCATTCTCAATCTTAATTTCCGATTAGCTAACAGCACCCATTTGGGCTGCAACTTCATCGGCAAAATTAGCTTCTACCTTCTCAATGCCTTCACCCAACACAAAACGCACGAAGCGGCGCACTTCGACCTTTTCGCCGATTTGGGCGATCGTTTGTTTCACCAACTCTTCCACCGAGATATTCTGATCTCTAATAAAAGGCTGATCCATCAAAGATAACTCTTTCAAACGCTTATCAATCCGCCCTTGAACAATCTTTTCTTTGATGTTTTCTGGCTTGTTGCCCAAGTCATCCTTGCCCATTTCAATTGCCTTTTCGCGATCGACAATTTCGGCGGGGATATCTTCAACTTTCACGTATTCCACATTTGGGCAAGCTGCAATTTGCATCGCAATATTCCGCACCAAAGCTTGGAAATCTTCGCGGCGGGCGACAAAATCGGTTTCGCAGTTAACTTCCACTAAGACACCGACGCGGCCGCCAGTGTGAATGTAGCTGCCTACAATACCTTCAGAGGCAACTCTTCCACCTTTCTTGCCTGCCGAAGCCAGACCTTTTTTCCGCAGCCACTCAATTGATATTTCGACATCGCCATCGTTTTCAACGAGGGCTTTTTTGCAGTCCATCATGCCGGCGCCGGTTTTGTCGCGCAATTCTTTAACAAGTTTTGCAGATATGTCCGCCATCTTCTTTAAGTTCCCAATCAAAATTAGTTATTAGTCATTAGTCATCAGTCATTAGTCATCAGTTATCAGTCATTAGTCATTAGTCATTAGTTACTAATCTTAATGTTAATGATTGGACAGGAATGAAGAAATACCTAGTCGGCATTAGGGCGGACTTTGTACGTGTAGCACCATAATTAATTTTGGTGCTAACACTAACACAACGAATGCTTTTGTCCGAAATCTACTAATGACTTAGACTTGTGCCATTTACAATTAAAAATTAAAAATGTCCAACTAAAAATTATTATTTTTAATTTTCAATCTTTAATTTTTAATTGCCTGGTGTCAGATTCCGATCGCAATACTAGCTCTCGGTTTCTTCGGCTTCAGCGTCGGCTGCTTCGTCGGGATCTACATAATTGGGGTCATCCAATTCTTCGATTTCGACATCGTATTCAGCGCCTTCGTAACCACCTTCGTAGTCGTAGTCTTCGTCACCTTCGCCGACTTGCTGACCGTGACGACCTTCGTAGATGGCATCAGCCAACTTGCCGACAATCAGTTTGATCGATCGAATAGCATCATCGTTTGCTGGAATCGCAATGTCTACCAAATCCGGGTCGCAGTTGGTATCCAACAAAGAGACGATCGGAATTCCCAGCTTTTGGCATTCCAACACAGCATTATACTCGCGGCGTTGGTCTACCAGTACAACTCCGTCGGGAATCTTGCGCATAGTCTTGATTCCGCCCAGATACTTCTGGAGTTTTGCCATTTCTCGGCGCAACACGGAAGCTTCTTTTTTCGGTAGCAAATCTAGGGCGCCGATTTCCTCGCGGCGCTCCAAATCCTTGAGGCGCTCGACGCGGGACTTAATTGTCGTCCAGTTGGTGAGCATTCCACCCAGCCAGCGCTGGTTGACGTAGTAAGCACCGCAGCGTTGAGCTTCTTGGGCTACAATCCCAGCAGCTTGGCGCTTTGTACCCACGAACAAAAACTTTTTACCTTTTTCCGAGGCCACTCTCATGTACTCGTAGGCGTCTTCCATCAACTGAGCGGTTTGCACGAGGTCGATGATGTGAACCCCGTTGCGCTCTGTGAAAATGTAGGGAGCCATTTTCGGGTTCCACCGACGGGTTTGGTGTCCGAAGTGAACACCTGACTCTAACATTTGAGCCAAACTAACTACTGGCATGATATTTTAACTCCTGATTCGGGTTAATCCTCCATCCGGTTGCATTTCATCAGACTTGCGCCTTTGAAACACCCGAAAACCCGGATGTGCGAATTTAAACAACTTTTCTAGTTTATCACAGGGCGCGCTACTTTTTCTGACTATCTGATATCCGTAGGGTTGGGTTATCCGTAGGGTTGCGTGGTGGGTGCGCGCCCGCTGGGGTGAAATTTAGTCCGCAGGTTGGGTGCGGGGGGCGCACGCTACGGTTAGAGTTACTAGCAACCCCATCTTAAAAAACCAAAAATCGAGGTTCGAGGTTACAAAAGCCTTTGTTAGCCTGTGAGACAATGGCGTTGGTGCGTGTCTTGTGCCTTCTGCGTTCGATCGAGCTTCCATTCATTTTGTTCGATCGACAATCGGCAATTCTGCCAGCTTGACGAGTCCCTTCTCGATTCGCAAAAATCCCAAAGCTAAAAACACCATGCCCATCCCCATTCTCGTCTTGTTGGAAGTTCTAATTGTCATCGCACTTTCCCGACTTGTCGGTTTAGCATTTCGAGCGATCAAACAACCTCAAGTCATTGGAGAAATTGTAGCAGGAATTATGCTCGGGCCTTCTCTCTTCGGTTTGGTTGCACCCGCCACAGCAGCAGCACTTTTTCCAGCCGAAGCCGTTCCTTTTCTCAACGTGCTATCTGAAGTAGGGCTGATATTTTTCATGTTCTTAATTGGTTTGGAACTAAATCCCAAGTATCTCAAAAACAATTTAGATATAGCGATTTTAACTTCCCACGTCAGCATTCTCGTGCCGTTTTCCCTGGGAAGCTTACTAGCGCTGCTGCTATACCCGATAGTTTCAAATAATAGCGTTTCCTTTACAGCCTTTGCTCTGTTTTTGGGGGCGGCGATGTCAATTACGGCGTTTCCAGTGCTGGCACGAATTATTACAGAGCATAACTTGCAGAATACAAAATTGGGGACGCTGGCCCTGACTTGTGCTGCGGTAGACGATGTGACGGCGTGGTGTTTGTTAGCGGTGGCGATCGCAGTTACTCGCACTAACTCAATGATCGGCGCTTTACCAACCATTTTTGAATCTTTAATTTACATCGTTTTCATGCTGACTGTAGTCCGCTGGTTCTTGCAGCGGCTTTCCAAGCACTACAACCGCACCGGCAGATTAAGTCAATTAGTCCTCTCCGGCATTTACATGGGAGTTGTAGCCTCGGCTTTAATTACGGAATGGATCGGCATTCACTTAATTTTCGGTGCATTTTTGCTTGGTACTGCCATGCCAAAAAATGCCGGGCTTACCAGAGAATTAGCAGAAAAGACCGAAGACTTTGTACTGATATTTCTACTACCAATCTTTTTTGCTTACAGCGGCTTGCGCACTGAAATCGGCCTGCTCAACAGTCCTGAATTGTGGTTGCTGTGCGCCGCAGTTTTGGGAGTAGCAATTATTGGTAAATACTTCGGGACTTACGTTGCTGCCAGAGTCTGTGGCATCAGCAACCGCGAAGCTTCAGCGCTGGGTTGGATGATGAATACTCGCGGTTTGACTGAATTAATTGTGCTGAATATCGGTCTTTCTCTGGGCGTAATTTCGCCACTGCTATTTACGATGTTAGTCATTATGGCTTTAGTCACAACTTTTATGACTTCGCCACTGTTGGAGTGGACTTATCCAAAACGATTAATTCGGTTGGATATCTCAGAAGTGAGTTCGGAAGATTCAGAAGTAAAAGATTCGTCAATGGGTGGAGAAAGTGCAGAAATTAACAGGGAATTATTGCCAACTTATCGAATTTTAGTTCCGGTTGCTAATCCTAGTACGCAGAAAGGTTTGCTGCAATTGGCGATCGCCCTGGCGCAGCCTGCGACGGGTACGGGCGGTAGTGATTTGCAGTCGGCGGCGGTTCATCCTCTGAGTTTGATTGAATTAAATGAAAATTATGGTTTTGACAGTACGCCCGCAGAAGCCGATCGCATTATACAGGAACGCCGCTCGAAATTATCAGAATTGATTGATAGTTTGGGATTCCCGGAGGCGAAAAAATTCGTGCATCCGATTATTCGGATTACTCAGGATGTGGCGCGGGAAACGGCACAAATTGCGGAACTCGATCGCGCGGATTTGATTTTGGTAGGATGGCACAGACCTACTTTTGCCAGCAACCGTTTGGGAGGGCGGGTTGGCCAGATTCTCAGCAATGCTAAGGTGGATGTCGCAATTTTTGTGGACAGAGGTCGGGAACGGTTGAATAATTTGTTAGTGCCTTATGCGGCAAATATTCATGATGATTTGGGGTTGGAATTGGCGCTGAGATTGTTGGTTAATAGCGAGGAACGCCGTTTGACTGTGCTGCGGGTGGCGGTTGACGGGGAAGAGGGAAATGAGCTGAGTTACGAGTTTCAGCGAGTGATGGATCAGTTGCCGGCTGAGGTGCGATCGCGCATTGAGACTCCGATTGTGGAGGGGGCTGAGCCAATTCAAGCGGTGATTGCTGCTTCTGCTAATGCTGATTTGACGATCGCGGGTACGAGTCGGGAGTGGGGAATTGAGCGCCAAACTTTGGGACAGTATACTGATGAATTGGCGGTGCAGTGTCATTCTTCGCTGCTGATTGCGCGGTGTTACGTTAAAGCGCGATCGCACTTGGCTTCGGTACTCGCTCAAGGGTAGTTTGTTGAGGGTTGACTGTTGACTGTTGACTGTTGACTGTTAACTGTTAACTGTTGACTGTTGACTGTTGACTGTTGTCATTAGTTACCAATTGCCAAATCCCAATTGCCAAATCCCAATTGCCAAATCCCAATTGCCAAAATTATGAATCATTTAAATTTCAAATTGTTATCATTTTACGGTATTTCTATCGCCATTGTTGCCGTGCTGTTTAAGGTAGTAACTGCTTACGGCGAAACAAATTTAAATGCTCCTCCGGCACTTGCGGGAAGTTATCGCTTCGATGCTAAAAATTTGCCAGAATGTCTGAAATCTGATTTTTTGGTCTTGACAATCGAACAATCGGGTGTTTATTTGAGTGGTAATTTGCGATCGGGCACTAGCGATGGCGATCGGCAAAAAACAGCCGAGGAGAAACCAGCTTTAGTTGGCAAGTGGGAAAATCAAGGATTGAGTTTGTCGGGTGCTGTTCCTAATTTAGCGGGTTGCAGCGAGTCCACAGCAACAGGTGAAAACAGTTCTGTTAAACTGCGAGGAATTGTTGAGAAAGAAAGACTCACGGGAAAAATTAGCCTGAAAGATGGGGCGGCGGCTACTGATTTTATTGCTGAAAAAGCAGCCGTGGCGCAACCCCAGAAGCAGCAACATTAGATCGATCGCGGTGCGCAGCATAATTATCAAACCCTGTCCTTTGATCCTGTCGAAGCTAGGAATCACAAAGCTTTAAGCGCTATGGTGGGTTGGCGGGCGATCGAACTCCCCCCGCCGGAACTCGCCCGCGACGGTCGGTTGCTGCTAAATTGATAAATATACTTAAAAGTCAAAGATTGAAATAAAGTATCTTTCTCGGAGTCGCCGGTTCAAAATTTGTCATGCCCGAGACCCCGGATAACCGTATAGTTTGTTTGGAATGGATGTTCCCGTGATCTTAATGCCGTCAGAAACTTTGCTTACCGAGTCAAACCCGTTGATTTTAGACAGTTTGCCAGACTTGTCGCCGAACGATGGCGGATGTCCCCGTCGGGCTAGATTGCAAATTGATTTGATGTTGCTGGCGATCGAAGCCTTGTATCTCGGAGGGGCGGAAGAAATGCTGGCAGTGTCAAAAGACCTGGAATTGGAGTCAATTATCAAAAATCGGGTTGCCTTTTGGCTGATGCGCAATACTAACCCGCTGAGACGCTATACCCAGCGCCGCTCCCTTACCGTTGTCGAGGCAAAAGCTCTGGTAGCGATCGCCTGCAATATGGCGCGCAGGTTAACCGCGATAATTCGGCAGTTGCTGCAAGATTCGCAGCAGTTGCGATCGAAAAATATCCCCCTCAACCAGAACTTGCTGCTTGCCGAATATTTAGAACGGTTTCGAGCACACTTTCGATCGCGCATGAACCCTAAGCGATCGGTAGTTGTAGCTTACGATTCCGACGACAAGCTCAACGAATTAGCTTTGAACTTGTTGAGCAAACTGCTATTTTGTACAGGCACAGCCGGAATGCAGCGCTTCTGGGTTAGCCTGTTTGATGGAGAAATTGAATAAAGATGACTATTACGCGTCAGTACAATCTGCCAAATTGCACTCTGGTTCTAGAAGGGTTGAGCGATGGATCGGCGGCCAGCCAATTAGATATGCGGCCAGTGCTTTCGATATTAATGAGCGCTGAATGCTATGTGACAGGTATCAGGGAGCCACTCAGTGGGGGACGAGAATTTTTTGAAAGCTTGGTGAGGGCTGTCAGTAGCTACGCTCAAGAATTTATGAGCGGAGTCCATTATCCCGATCGCTACGGCCCGAATTTGGGCATGGTGCAGTTGCACAGAATTGACGGGAATTCCCATCGGTTGACCGTTTTACCCGCAGAAGCAGGCAGCGCCACCCAAATCGATCAAAAAACCGAACTGTCGGCACAAGTAGATTTGACGACGGTACAGCTATTTGATTTAGTAGAGGCGATCGATCAGTTTTTTGCAGACACGCAAACGCTACTGGAATTGTCGCTGCAATTAACCCCAATTTCTAAGCGTTATATCAAATCAGCCGAACCTTTGGCGAAGCGGAGTTTGCCGGCTGTGGTGGGGGTGTCGAGTTTGGCTTTGGCTGCGATGGCATTTTTCTTTGTGCCGATACCCGAAATCCAGCGCCCGAGAGATCCGGTGCCACAACCCAATCCTGCGGGCCAGAATCTCGGCACGCCGAATTCGGGCGGTTCGGGTTCGCCGAATCCCAATCCCACGCCTCCGGCTGACGGTTTGCTACCAGGGAATCCGACTCCGACTCCGATCCCTTCACCTAGCGCCACACCGCAGTCGAACACTGCACCGGAAAGCACGCCGAGTCCTGTTTCTGAAGCTTTGCCAACTCCTGGGGCGGCAGCCGTGCCGATTACCGATGCGGCCGAAATCGATCTGTTGAAGGGCAAACTTTCTCAGCAAATTGACGGAGTTTTGAAGAATAAGCCTGCGGTTGAGACGGAGTTGGTTTATCGGGTGAGTGTGGCGAAAGACGGGGCGATTGTCGGTTACAAGTCGGAGAATTCTGCCGCAGTCGATCGACCTGAAACGCCGTTTTCTGAATTGCTTTACAAACCGATTGGTAGCAGGCCGCCTGCGGAACCGCTGGCTGATTTCCGAGTAGTTGTGGCACCGGGCGGCACTGTGGCGGTCACTCCTTGGTAATGGTTCGTAGTGAGGACTTTAGTCCGCATCCATTCAGAGGACTAAAGTCCTCACTACGAACCTATTTTATGGGG
>JAJAYT010000027.1 GCA_026786085.1 Microcoleus sp. CAN_BIN18
ATCGTAGGGTGTGTCGCCATCAACAATCCCTGAAAAATATCGACGATTTAACAGCGACGCACCTTCTGAGCAGGATCATTGTAAACAAACACAACATTTATTGTGTAGCAATCTTTTGTCAAAATGGTATAACATGAATTTCAATCTTCATTTTCCATTAAACAGTTTTAGCTGCGGTCGAACTTGTTTCAGTCTCCACAGTTGCTTCCACCGGCCAAGCATTTTCCATATCTAGTGCTTGTTTCTGCTCATAAACTGGTAAGTCAAACGAGAAAGTCGTACCCACATTAACTTCACTAACTATGTTGATTTTAGTGTGGTGTTTGTCAATAATGTTTCTGACAATAGAAAGACCCAATCCGGTTCCTTCCAGAGTGTGAACTCGGTTTTCTACTCGGAAAAAGCGCTCAAAAATTGCTTGTTGGTCTTTGGGATCTATGCCCATTCCAGTATCAGAAATTTCGATCCGCACTATCGGAAAATGTCTGCCATTCTCTGGCAAATTGTGGTTCCCAGATGCGCTTTCTTTGTGGGTTGCCGCTTCCGTCTCTACCAAATACGCTCGGATTCCCACCTTGCCACCGGATTCGGTAAATTTCAAGGCATTTCCGACTAAATTTGCAAATACTTGTAGCAGCAAATCGTAATGACCTAAAGCCGGTGGCAAATAGGGATCGACATCTTGCTCTAATTCTATTCCTTTATCCCTAGCATTTAACTGATAAGTCCGCAGAGTTTGTTCCACAGCTTGTGGCAAATCAACAGCGTCTAAGTGATAAACTCGGCAGGATTCCAACCGCGATAAGTCTAACACGTCGTTAACTAAACGGGTGAGGCGATCGGTCTCTCGATTGGCAATTTCTAGGAATTCCTTGCGCTCGCTTTCTTGAAGGTCTTCTCCGTATTCGTAGAGAGTTTCAATAAAAGATTTGATATTAAATAAAGGCGTTCTCAGTTCGTGAGAAACGTTGCTGATAAAATTGCTTTTAGCCTCATTTAGTTCTACTTCGCGAGTGATGTCCTGTACTGTCATGGCAATGCCTTTGAGACTTTCTCGGTAGTGCCCGGAACCTTGATGCTTGGAGGTTTGCTCGTAGAAAGTACACTCGATCGCGATCGGGCGTTGCGACTCGGTACAGGTATTTTCCTCATCGCGGACGCAGCTTTTGCACAGTGGTTCGGCGTCGGATGCTTTGTGCAGAATGACAGTAGTTAAAACAATCCGCATGGTACGGTTGACTGGTTCGCTGATCGAGATGCGAAATTCACCGCCTTCGCTCACGCCCGCAACTATGTCGTGCAGTGGTCTTGCCAACTCCCGCTGGACTTGGGTAGGTAAAATTTGCAGGAGGTTGACTCCGATCGCATTTTTACCTTCCCATCCAAAAATCCGCCGGCCCGTCGGATTGACTAAAATCACCTGCAAATTTGCATCCAGCAACAGCGCCCCGTCAGCAATAGTTGAAACCAAAGTTTCTAACTTCGCTTTTTCTGCTGTCAACTCTTCAATATTTTGTTCTTCATAACTTTCTAATTTCTCTGCCATCTCGTTAAAACTGCCAATCAACTCACCCAATTCTCCCCCCAAAGGCAAGTCAACGCGCTGCTTAAAATTCCCGCCCGCGATATTTTTGACCCCAAAAACTAATTGTTTGATGGGGTGAGTAATTGTCAGGGCATTAAATACAGCGCCCAAAATAACCATCACCCAAATGGTGACAAATACTGCTAAAGTGACATCCCTAGTCAGATTTGAAGAGATAACTGCGGCGGGATTTGGGTTAATGCCGATCGCCAGCACCCCCAAATACTTGTCGTCGTGAATTAGCGGTACAAATACATCAGTCACTTCTCCGTCTGGCGTTAAATGCTGCCGCACCAAAGGCAAAGAAGTTAAATTTCTCGCCTCAATGTCGGCGATAAAATTATCCGGGAGTTTAATTTGGCGGCGCAGCGTCAGGGAAGTTTGCACCTCCGATTCCGAGAAAGGTATCCCCAGGAAAATATCCCCTGCTTCGTCGGCGTAGAGCATATAGCGGACGCTAGAGGTGCTGCTGTAAAATTGGCGGGAAAAACGGGCCACTTCGGAGCGATCGTTTTTCGCAATCAACGGCGCTACATTTGCCGATAACAGCAAGCCCAGGTCGCGACCGTAGCGAGTATCGTTAAGTCTGGCATCTTGCTGGATAGTATTCACGGCCCAAAATGTCAGGCCGCTCATAATTAACGAAACTACGAGGGTAGCACCGGCCATCAGGCGAGTCTGGAGGGTAAAGTCCGACCACCAGCGAGCAATAATTTCTCCGATTTTGTTTAGTATGGCCAACATTTTACCAATTCAATATTAAAAGCAAGATTAAGTAGAAGTGATTAGTCATTAGTCATTGGTCATTAGTCATTGGTCATTAGTCATTGGTCATTAGTGATTAGTCATTGGTCATTAGTGATTGGTCATTGGTCATTGGTCATCAGGAAGAAGGCAGAAGGCAGAAGGGAAGAAGATATACACAGCAATCTTTTTAGCGATCGGTATTTTACGTTTAATTAAGTGGATTTACTTAATAGTGTTTTTGGTCGATCGAATTTGCTGCTGGGACTTGTACGCTACCGCCACCGCAGAGATACCAAACTTCATTGTGACACTTCTACTTTGAGATTGCTTGGCTTGCCGATGGCTGCCGATGTCGCAATTCCTAATTTTTGTCTGCCAAAGCTCGGCGGCCGATGTCCCGGCGGCAGTAGACCCCTTCAAATTGGATACAATCAACTGCTGAGTAAGCTTTTGAAATAGCTTGTTCCAAAGTTTCTCCCGTCGCAGTCACACCCAAAACCCGACCGCCGTCGCTGACCAACTGCTGCTGTTTCAACTGAGTGCCGGCGTGAAACACTTCTGCACCTTTGGTTTCGGCTTCCTCAATGCCTGTAATGACTTTGCCTTTTTGGTAATTTCCGGGATAGCCCCCAGAAGCCAAAACTACGCAAACAGAAGCCCCCGACTTCCAGCGAATGTTGGAATATTCACCGAGACGCTGCTGACAACAAGCCAGCAGCAAATCTTCCAGAGGAGTTTCTAGCAAAGATAAAACCGCTTGAGTTTCGGGATCTCCAAAGCGGCAGTTAAATTCTAAGACTGTGGGGTCTCCTTCTGGCGTAATCATTAAACCTGCGTAGAGGACGCCCCGGTAGTCGATTTTGTGTTTTTGTAGAGCTGCGAGGGTGGGTTCGAGAATTTCTGTTTGAATTCTTTCCATGAGTTCGGGGGTGACAATTGGCGCTGGGGCGTAGGCTCCCATACCGCCGGTGTTGGCTCCCGTGTCGCCTTCGCTGATCGATTTGTGGTCTTGGGCCGGCAGCAGCGGCTCCACTGTAACGCCGTCGGTGAGGGCGAGAATTGATACTTCTTGACCTGTCAAAAATTCTTCGACAACTACTCGGATGTTGTCACTGCCGAATTCGCCTCGAAAAATGGTATTGATGGCGCTGTGAGCCATTTTGATGGTAGTGGCTACGGTGACTCCTTTGCCTGATGCGAGTCCGTCTGCTTTGATGACGATGGGGACTCCTTGTTCCACAACGTAGGCTTTGGCTGCTTCTGCGTTTGTAAATACGGCAGCTTTGGGTGTTGGGATGCCTGAAGAGAGCATCAATTCTTTGGCCCAGGATTTGCTGGATTCAATTTGGGCTCCGGCTTTGGTGGGGCCAAAAATCATCAGTTTTCGTTGTTGGAAGTAGTCAACGATGCCTAGCGATAGAGGCAATTCGGGGCCGACTATCACTAATCCGATGTTGTTGACCATCACAAAGCGTTCGATGCCTTGGAAGTCGTCGATATTGAGCGACAGATTTTGACAGCCTTTGGTGGTAGCTGTGCCGCCGTTGCCTGGTACGCAGAATACTTGTTTAATCCGCGTAGATTCTAGCAGTTTTTTGGCGATCGCGTGTTCGCGACCTCCGTTCCCCACAACCAAAACTTTCACAGTATCCTCACCTATAACTTTTGTTCTCTGAATGTCTGATTTTCAGTGTTTTTACCCGTCTCTCTGCTTTTTGCAGTGCTGTCAATTATGCCATGCTTGGCGCTAGGGAATTGCTAAATGTGGCACAATTCTTGCGGGGTGGGGCTAGGAGTGCTGTTTCCCAAGGGCTGGGCTCGTACCATAATTAAAGACTTGCGCCACGCAATCTTTCTGGCTTCTGCCTCGATTTAATCATGCAATTAAAAATTCTTTATGGCTTTTAAATATTCAATTAATCTAATTCATCCGGGTACAAATAGCGATAAAATAGGCAGGTTGACACCAGGAATTTTACTCAGATGAAATCAAATCAAACCGCTGCGAGTTCGTCTACCAAAATTCAGCGGGTGGGCGTTGTCGGCGGCGGCCAGCTAGCTTCGATGATGGGAGATGCTGCGAGGGCGCTGGGTATCGAATTGGTAGTGCAAACTCCTAATGCTAATGACCCGGCCGTGTCGCTTGCTGCGGGTGCTGTTTTGGGTGCTGTTGATGATGTTTTGGCTACGGCTCAATTGGCGGATGGCTGCGATGTTATTACTTTTGAAAATGAGTTTGTGGATTTGGATGGTTTGCGGACATTAGAACGGCAAGGTGTGTTATTTCAGCCGAGTTTGTCGTCGCTAGATCCTTTGTTGGATAAGTACGTGCAGCGCTGTTATTTAAAAGATTTAGGTTTGCCAACTCCCGGGTTTTGGGCATGGGATTGCAGCGCGGATTTGCCGATCGACTTTCCGTTTGTGGTCAAAGTTCGTCGCCACGGTTATGACGGCCAAGGTACTTTTATTGTCAAGGATCGCGAGAGTTTTGAGTCAATTAGTGCTAGTCTGAAGGGTCAGTCTTTGCTGGTGGAAGAGTTTGTGCCGTTCGATCGCGAGTTGGCAGTGATTGCTGCTCGATCGGCAACTGGCGAAATGGCGATTTACCCGATCGTCGAAACTCAACAGCTTCATCAGGTTTGCCGCCTGGTGATTGCACCTGCGGATATTAGTTTAGATGTCAAAACCGCAGCTTGTGCGATCGCCCGTACTCTCCTCAATAGCTTAGAAGCTGTCGGTATATTCGGCATTGAATTATTTTTAACCGCCGACAATAAGCTGTTAGTCAATGAAATTGCCCCCCGCACCCACAACTCAGGACATTTTACAATCGATGCTTGCGAAACTTCACAATTTGAACAGCATTTGCGCGCAGTTTGTCAACGGCCTTTAGGCAATTGCGATCTGAAATGTGCAGGTGCTGTGATGGTAAATTTGCTCGGCTACGAGTCGGCTGAGTCCGATTATTTAGAGAAACGAAAACAACTGGCACAAATCAGTGGCGCTTTTGTACATTGGTATGGTAAGAAATTATCGCGTCCGGGCCGCAAACTCGGTCACGTTACTGTTGTGTTCGACCGGGAAGTGGGGGAGAATGGGGGACAGTCCGCTAGTGCGATCGCTCAAACAGTAGAATCCATCTGGTATGCAAGTTAAATTGCTCGAAGCTTGCCAAAATCTAGTTAGTTGCTGTATATTAAATAAAGGTTCTACTGCGACGTTGGTGACTGCCAATAATGTTTTTTTGATCTATAACTCTTAACTCTAGGGAATCAAGATGTTTGGACAGCAGTAAACTGGGCTTGTACCCAGAAACTTTAAGTCCGAGCCAACGGTGCCCACCTGGTAAAATACCAGGTCAAAAGCTGAGGTAAGACGGCGTTGCGGGGAGCCATTATAATTTTGATTGAGATAGGCGCTGTGAAATATGGCTAGCCTATTTTTTTTTGATGTGTGGGAATGGGTAATCGGGAATGGGTCATCGGTAATCGGGAATTGAGAGGTTGTTTTTAGGGGCTAATCTCTGCGGAGACTAAAAACTATTTTGTAAGGCTGTACACAGTCAAACCTAGATATAGCTTCGAGTTATCCGGGTCGTACTCATATACAAGCTGGCGCGTTTGATGTTCTGATTAAGGTATTGTTGAAGAAACCGGGTTTCCTTCAATCTTGTTAAAAAAATCGCCCTAAAAAAGGAACTATTACCTATTGATTTTTCTGGACTTTTCTGGTATATTTTAGATAATGGAAGTGGTGACATTGAATTTAATTTTGCCACCACTCCCATTATTTAATAATACCTTAAAGAATGCTCAGAGTCAAGCTTTTAACCCTAAAAAAAGGCGATTTTCTTTAATTTAATCAAATAAAAATTAATCTGGCTATGACTCATTTTCCGCTATCGTAGACTTATTGCAGAAATCTTTGATAGAGCAGGTCAACCGCAGATGTAAGGCAGATCACACAAATGCAACGCAGATAATTTTCAGAGAGGAAAGGAAATGAATGCAATGCAAGTCTAATTTGAGTATAAATGACTAACCGCAGATCATGTCAACCATTTTGCACCATCCAGACAAGCATCCCCAAAATTACCTCGACTGGTGGAAATGGATAATCTCTAACATCAATAGTAACGGTTTGCCCTTCCAATTTGAGAAATCGCCAAGCAGTACCGCTGGTTACTGAACCGTAAATAGTCGAAATTGAGTTATTGTTAGTTTCGTTAAATCTTTGAGCCGCCACCATTTCAGCAATGCACTGCCCAAAACCGCTGTTAATATTATCTCGCTTGGCTTCCACTAGCATAACCGCTGGTGCTTCGATTTCAAATTGTTCAGGAGAGCGACTGATTAAAAAATCGCAAACTCCATTTAATCCCGCCGCGATATCGACTGTAAAATTTGTGCCGGAAAATACGCTGACTTGGCGGTTTAGCAGGCGTTTTACTTCTAAAAGTGCGGGAGCGATAATTACTTCGGATTTGGCTTTTTCTGTTCCTACTGCGATCGCCCAGGGAATTGTATCTTCTAACAAACCTGCTAAAATGGGACTGGGCGCAATCGAATCTATTTCTGGTAAAAAGCGTCCGCCTTCAACTGTCGTGAGTCCAAAGTCGTGTTTGACTTTCCGTAATGTGAAATCGCTATATGCCATAATTCTTAAATTTAAGCCGGAATGTGCGTATTTCGCACTCTAGATTTATTGAAATATTCCTAAAATTCTATCAACAAAATCGGTATTTTTCAATGTCCTACAGTGAATTTACGCTTAAAAAAGCTAAACGTGATTTTGGCTTAACAACAGTAGAAGCAGGGCGATTTCTGCCGCCAACCGAGCCGATTGAACCTAGTTCCTATTTGAGAGAATCGCTAATCGAAGGACTGCCACTGGCTACAGCTACGGGTTCTGAAAAAGCGCGATCTGAATTGATTATTAGTCCGATTTTAGTCGAAGTCAGAAAGATTTTGCAGCGGCAAGTTAGCTTGTTTTCTGGAGAAGATTTTACTGTAGAGCCAGAATTGGGATTGAGCGGAGTTTGCGATTTTTTAATCAGTCGCTCTCCTGAACAAATATTAATCGAAGCGCCCGCGATTGTGATTATTGAAGCGAAAAAAGCCGATTTAAAAGTGGGATTGGGACAGTGCGCGGCCGAAATGGTGGCGGCTCAAAAGTTTAATGAAATTAACAATATTGCGATCGCCACAATTTACGGCAGCGTCAGCAGCGGTACTGCTTGGAGATTTTTGAAGTTGGAGGCAAAAACTCTGACAATTGACCTCAATGACTATCCTGTGCCTCCTGTGGAGCCACTTTTGGGGATGTTGGTGTGGATGGTTCGCGATGGTTAGGGCGATCGACCTTCAACTAAAAATGTAAAAACCCAACCAAAAAACTCCTGTCACGATCGCATTATTCAAATCAGCATCAGCTTGGTAACGAACATTCACGATTTCACCTGCTGTCTTGCTGTCTTTGCTGCGATTAATTTGTTGTACAAAGCAGGATCTGTAGACTGTAGCGGTTGAGGCATCGCATCAAATGCGGCTTCTTCTGCCCCCAGGTAAGCATCGATTTCAGTACGATTTGCTAGATAGAAGGCGATCGATCCATAAACTTGTTCGAGAGTCAGTAAGGGAAATGATTGAACAATGCTTTCAGGCGATTCCCCTTTTTGGAAAGCACAAACAACTGAGTCAATGGCAATCCGAGTCCCTTTCACCCAGTAAGTATTGTTGCGATACTCTGTCTAGGATTTAGCTGCTAGAACTTGCATAAGTTTGTTTTTATCTAACTATGTCTAATTAGTGAAATGTGTTCATACAAGACAACATCTAAGTTAGCCAATATCGCATCCAACAGTTAGTATCTCAAGTCCGCTGCACTGGGGTTGTTAGGCTGTGTCGCTGTCGGTAAGTTGTGGCATTGACTGCATTAATGCCCTTAGCACCTTATTAACAGACTCTGATGTGGTAAAAACTTGAGCTACATCTTCATCTAAAACCACAACTTTTAGAAGTTGCTTTCCACTTTGAGCAGCAAAGCGGTTGGGCTTTGCCTTTTTATAATCAAATTGGTACTCAGCTAGAAGTTCTTCCTTTGAATCTTGTGACTCCTCAAAAGGCATTTTGCTCATAATCTTCACGCTCCCTTCGAGTGGCTAAACGGGCACTTATAATGCGAATGGTATTAGAACGTTCGGCGAAAGAAATCAACAGCAAGTGATTGTTTCGGGAGTGTCCAATAATAATCTCTCGCCTCTCACCCACTGAGTGAGCTTCATCATCAAAAATAACTGCCAGCACATTATCAAACACGGTCTTGGCTTCTTCAAAGCTGACACCGTGCTTCTTTAGGTTAGCTGCTGCTTTTGACTCATCCCACTCAAACTCCATGCCCAGATCGTAACCGATCGCCCATCCACACAGTCAAGAGCCGGTCGATCGCCCATCCTGATACATCCTCGCAAATCCCTATTGCAGAAAGTAGCACAAACGTGATACCTTTGAAGCTTGTGTCCAAATAACACCATCCCATGCCAAAACTCAAAACTCGCAAAGCAGCCGCAAAGCGCTTTAGAGCGACCGGCACCGGTAAAATTGTGCGCCGCAAAGCTTACAAAAGCCACTTGCTCTCTCACAAAAGTTCAGCTCGCAAAAACCGCTTGTCTAAATTGGTCGTCATTGACGAAACCAACGACGCTAACGTGCGGTTAATGCTTCCATACTTGTAAAGTTTAACGGTAATCAACGATGACACGGGTAAAACGCGGTAATGTCGCCAGAGCGCGCCGCAAAAAAATTCTCAAATTAGCCAAGGGTTTCCGAGGCGCACAGTCCAAACAGTTCCGCACAGCTAACCAACGGGTGATGCAAGCCCTGCGTAACGGTTATCGCGATCGCAAAAAACGCAAACGCGACTTCCGCCGCCTGTGGATTGCTCGGATCAATGCAGCATCTCGCTCGCACGGCACGAGTTATAGCAAACTGATCGGCAACATGAAGAAAGCCAACATCGAAATCAACCGCAAAATGCTGGCACAAATGGCGATCATTGACCCCGCAACATTCGGTAAAGTCGTGGAAATGGCAAACCGAGCCGCAGTGTGAAAGCTCGATCGGGCTTCATAATGAAGAAAGCAGAAGTAAGAAAGATTTAGCTATCTGCCAGAGAAGGAAAACTCCTGATAAATTTAGGAGGTTGAGACAAATTTTCCTTCTTTGTTCTTACTTCTGGATTCTTGCTTTTTGAGAAATCGCGATCTAATTAGTTGATCGGCGTTTTCGTGTTTTTTATACCGTTGCAGAGACAAGTCTTAGAGATTGCTAAGGCATTAAAATAAATAAAACCTTCCACAAACCTACCTAATTTAAAAAACATGGATAGTAAGTTGCTAATTGTTTACTTGTCAGCCCTGCTCGTTATACTGGGCAGCACTTCTTGGTTTCTGGTGCGCCAGATTCTCAAAACTCGGAAGCTGGAAATGTCTCTCGAACGCTTAGAAAATAAGCTGACTACAGAAAAAGGAACAGGACAGGAATACTACGAATTAGGCAGTATTTATGTAGATAAGAAACTGTACTCCCAGGCGATCGTACTATTTCAAAAAGCCCTGAAAACGAAAGACTTAGAAGGCGAAGAAGATCAAGCCGTTGTTTACAACGCCCTCGGTTTTGCACACTTCGGGCAAGAACAGTACGACATCGCGATCCGCCAGTACAAAGAAGCCCTGAAGTTGCAGCCAGAATACGTTACATCTCTCAACAATCTAGGTCACGCCTACGAGCGCAAGAAATTAACAGCTCAAGCCTTGGAAATATACGAACAAGCTCTCGTCTGCGAGCCAGACAATGTAACTGCCAAACAGCGAGTTGAGTCCCTTCGGAAACGTTTGGTAATCTATAACTGAGCGCCCGCCCTGCAAGTAATACAGATCCTGCAAACCTGGTTTCATTCAGAAACCAGGTTTTTTCTTCCCAGAGTCGAAGATAGTAAACTATCGCACGCCTGAATGCGTTAGTTTTTAAGAACGGGAATTCGGCGGGACGCAGCTCGATCGCACACCAAGAAGGCAGTTTAAACTACTATCAAGACAAAAGCAGTACCTGCAATGCCGGTCAGCCTTAAACAATAGAAGGAGGAGAACGTAGTGACATCAATTCTCGTTGTCGAAGATTCGTGGTTGACTCGCAGGGTAATCTGCAAAATCCTGCGAGCAGAAGGATACGAGACTTGGGAAGCAGCGAGCGGCCCGGAAGCTCTAGAACTGCTGACCACTAAAACCCCAAACTGTATGCTCTTAGATCTGCTGATGCCGGAAATGGAAGGTCGGGAAGTCTTGCAAGCCATGCGCTCACGAGGATATAAAATTCCAGTCATCGTAATTACCGCAGACATTCAATCCACCACCAAATCCGAGTGCATGGAACTCGGAGCCCTGGCAGTCATACACAAAATGCCCAACTCAGACGAACTGATCGGGTGGATCAATAAAGCTCTCAGTGCCAGCGAGGAGAGCGCCCCATGAAATTGACCGCTCGACAGCTCGATGCTTTGCAGGAACTCGTCAACATCGGGATCGGTCAAGCAGCAGGGATTTTGAACGATATGATCGAATCTCCCATTCGCTTGCAAATCCCCTACCTCCAAATCCTGTCTCCAGCGGAGGTGCAAGCAGAATTAGAGCAGCACCTCAACGGCGAACAAATCGCCGCCGTCCAGCTCAAATTTACTGGCTCCTTTGGAGGTATTGCCCAGCTAGTCTTTCCCACCAACAGCGCCGCCATGCTCGTTACCATGCTGACAGGGGAAGAAGTGGGAACTCACGACCTGGATTCAGTCAAAATTGGTACGCTGAGTGAAGTGGGAAATATTGTCATCAATGGGGTCATGGGTGCAATCAGCAACGTACTTCAGCAGCGCCTGAACTACTCAATTCCCAATTACACGGAAGGGACGATCGCTAGTTTGCTGACATCTGGCGGTTTAGCTACTGATACAGTGGTTTTATTAGCCCAAACCCGTTTCATTATTGAAAAGCTGCACATTGAAGGAGATATCATCCTCATTTTCAATGTCAGTTCTTTTGACGCTTTGTTGGCTGCGATCAATCAACTTGCCGGGGGTCTATGATTGAGGAGAGCAAAACTATTAAGGAAAAGTTTGGGGTTCTCGACAGCGTACCAGTCGGCGCCTGCTTGCTGCAAGATGATTTTGTGGTGCTGTTTTGGAACACTTGTCTGGAAGAGTGGACAAAAATTCCCCGCAGCCAAATATTGGGAACAAAGATCACAACCCATTTTCCTCACCTGAGTCAGCTAAAGTACGCCACTCGCTTCAAGCAAATCTTTGCAGGAGGCCCGCCAACAATTTTTTCTTCTCAAATTCACAAACACCTGATTCCGGCAACTTGGCAAGACGGCCAGCAGCGAATTCAGCAAACTACTGTGAATGCTGTGCCGGCCTTGGAGGCTGGCATAGAAGAACAGGAGATTAGAGACTGGGTTCTCCATACTCTTGAGTTGGAACCAGACGGTAATTTAGGAGCCCGAGCACCAACAAGTGCTTTTTTGTCTAGGGAATCTCCACCCTCAGCTTCGTCCTCAATATGGCCGGGGGTCAATTCCCCATCGTTCTACGCCCTGTTGGTGATTCAAGACGTGACCGACCTCACTCACCGCATCCAAGCTTACCGCACAATGCGGGATCAAGCTTTGGAAGAAGTGCAAGTGCGCCAGCGGGTGGAGGAAGAATTGCGCGAAAGCCAACATTTCATCCAGCAGATTGCAGACGCGGCGCCTTATTTGCTCTACATCTACGATTTGACCGAACAGCGCAACGTCTACGTTAACGGTCAGGCTTTTAAATTGCTCGGCTACCATCCCGAAGAAATTTTACAGATGGAAACGGCTTTGTTTTCCAGTTTGGTGTATCCAGAAGATTTGGAGAGGGTGTCCGCGCACCTGCAAAAATTTCCCTTGGCCCTTGACGGGCATATTTTGGAATTGGAGTACCGACTGAAACATCGATCGGGCGAATGGCGCTGGTTCCGCTGCCGCGATCAAGTGTTCGCCCGCACAGCCGAAGGCCAGCCCAAACAAATTTTCGGCACTGCTCAAGATATTACCGAGTACAAGCGGGCAGAAGAGGCACTGCGGCAGCAAAACGAACGAGAACTGTTGATGGCGACAATTACTCAGCACATCCGCCAGTCTCTCGATTTGGGCGAAGTTCTCAGCACGACTGTGAACGAAGTACGCCAATTTCTGCAAGCCGATCGAGTGATGATCGTCCGCTTCAACCCCTGTACGGACAGTCTCTGCGCTGCACCCGCGACGGGGGCGGTGACGGTGGAATCTGTAGCTCCCAACTGCCGGCCGATGCTGGGAGAAACCCTGGAAAAATTCTGTTTTGACGAATTCTATATCGAAGCGTACCAACATCGGGCGATTCGACCGATCGCCGATGTCTCGGCCGCCGATTTGCCACAATATCAAATTGACTTGCTCGCACAATTCGCGGTGAGAGCTTATTTGGTAGTGCCTTTAGTGCAAGGGGAGGAATTGTGGGGGCTGCTGATGGCCCACCAGTGTACTCCTCGACAGTGGATGCAGTTAGAAGTCGAGTTACTGTCGAATCTCGCCACCCAGTTGGCGATCGCGATCAAGCAAGCAGAACTATACCAGCAGTTGCAAGCAGCCAACCTCAAGTTAGAGCGGTTGGCAACTTTAGACGAACTCACGCAGCTAGCAAACCGCCGCCGCTTCGATCAGTATTTAGAAATGGAGTGGCGCAGACAAGCGCGGGAACAAACGCCTCTGTCTCTGATTCTGTGCGATATTGATTCTTTTAAAAGTTATAACGATACCTACGGACATCCAGGGGGAGACGAATGTTTGCGGCAAGTCGCCGGGGCGCTCGGCAATGCAGTCGATCGCCCCCCCCCTTTTTTAGCTCGCGACCGAGGGGCAGAA
>JAJAYT010000028.1 GCA_026786085.1 Microcoleus sp. CAN_BIN18
CCAATGTCCTGAATGGTTTGGGCCCAAAAACCTGAATCAGAAGGTACCTCTTTAAGAACTGAAATCTTCAGAACTCCACTAGAGTCCTTATCTTTAGTGATTATCCTCTCCCAATTTTGGGCGGCTTTTTCCATCTGGTTCATTTCTGATTGACTGAAGCCTCCTTTGGGATAGGAGAGTTGGATATCGATATCTGGATTGCTTTTAGGTTGTACCCAAACGGAAATAGCCTCGACTCGTCGAGACAGGCCACGAGTTCCGCTAAATTGACTATTTCCGACTCTGGCAGTGTTACCTATTCCCTCTACATGAGACTGATAAAATACATCATACTTAGATGCTTGGGAGCCTGTGAGACGGATGGCAAATCCCTCAATCCGTCGAGATTGATTTTTTGTACCAACATACTGCCCTTCTCTGACCCAAGATGTATCACCGATACCTTGAATATGAGCCATGTACTCCATGCTTAAGCCTGGAATTGGAGAATCAAGATTTATCTGAAACCCCTCTAAACGCCGTGACTGACCTGTAGTACCGGCAAGAGCACCTTCTGAAAAGGTTCTGTCACCAATATCCTGTATATGAACAACTGTTCTCAATCCTGGGTCTCGAAGGGATGCTTTTTCTACCTGAATTTCTTTGCCATTTAATTGAATCGTTGCACGATCGTCCTCACCCTTCAACGCCTGAAGCTCACCCTGACTCAAATCCTTACCCTGAACAACCGCCGAAAAAATCGCTCCCTCATCACCCGGTGAATCCGTAACATTCAACCGCGCATCAACAGAATGCCCGATCTCTTCCAACAGCACATCCGCCACCGCCGCTGGGTTAGCCCCATTCTGAGCTAAAAATTCCTTCGATAAATAAATCGTATCCGTCGCCGCTGCAAAAGCTCCATTCGCCCCACCAATCTCAGCAGACGAGACAACTTTCACCGGGGGAACTGCACTAAAATCGCGATTAAACCATCCTTCAGCTAAGGCTTTCCCGCCCGCAGCATCCCAGTTTTCCCCAAAAGCCACATTCATCTTTGTCACGAAATCTGGCTCAGCCGCAAACTTACTCAGATCCTCATATACCTCTGACATCGCCTGACCGGTCAGCAAATCGACAGAGCTATCCTGTAAACTGGTGTTGGAGTCGGTTGTCAGCGTCTTAGCCATCAGAGTCGGCGAAGCGTCAGGCAAAATGATATTGTCGTAGGTGTTTGGCGTTAAAGTCGGGATATTAACTTCTTGACCGACACCCCCCGTTAGGATGCCGTTAGCATCTAACTTTGGGATAATTCCTGGAGTCGCTTCTAGGCTGCTATTCCAAGGTGCGATCGCACTTTCGTTATTAAAATCAGGCGTAAAAAAATTAGACACGTTATTTCCTCGTGTTGAATCGGGACAAGTACAGAGACTTACCGCGTGTTTGCTTGTATTAAATAAACGATTTTTTGTCAAAAACGATCGCGCCGATTGCTGACTCTGAGTATTGCTACTCCGCGCTACACCGCCCCAACAAACTCAACTATGCCTGATGTATGTAACAATACACTAAGTACAGCTAGCAAGCAACTAACAAACGCTAGCAATTTCGGTTATGCTATCGTTAGTCACATCTCACAACACCGACAATGGAACAAAAAGAAGACTTATTTACCGAAGCAGCCAAACACTGGGACTTAGAAAGGCTTTACCAAGCTTTCGCAGAAGCTAAACGGCAAATCTCTCCGCGCTCCCGAAGAGGACTCACAGACACTGAAAAGCTTTATCTCCGAGGACTACTTTCCGGTTGCAGTCCCGCCGAAATAGCTAAAAAAATGTTTCAGACTCCCAAAAGTGCAGAGGTTTATCTGTGTAAGACTTTATACCAATATGTTAAAAAACTCGCAGATTTACCGAATGAACCAGTGGGAAATTGGAGAAATGTTTGCGATCGGCTACAGGAAGCAGGATTTAAAACTCAGTCGTCAGCTAAATTTAAAGTTAATAATTCTTTGCCTACAGAAGCATTAGTAAAAATAGTTAATATAGGTTGGCTTGAACAAAGTACAATATCGATGGATATCAACATTCAGTTAACATTCCCCTCAACTTCAGAAACTCCGAAAAAAGAAGACTTAGATAAAAACGGTTAGATGGGCGATCGGCCCTATACTAACTAATCTAACTAAAGTGCGATCGGCCAACTCTATTAAGGTAGTATCAATTTAATCGGGTGGTTGCTCTGTAACTCGCTCTTTCCAGTATCCTGGTTCTCGATTGCAGTGCATTACAGCAACAATTAAAATAAAATCCTCCTCTATTGTGTAGAGAATTCCATAAGGAAACTTTCGCGTTAAGCAACGGCGAATATCTTCATCAACTATCGGCCAACGAGTTGGAGATTCGACAAGACGGAAGATAGCATCTTCAACAGCGTTAATAAAAGCTTGCGCTAACTCAACTCGACGCTCAGTATAAAATTGGACAGTTGCAGCATATTCAGTTAATGCTGCCGGGTGAAAAACGTACCTCATTGTGCTACAATTTTCCTAATCTGGGCTAAAGCTTCTTCTCCTGGAATTGGCTCAACGATACCGCTTCGTACTTGGTCGCGACGCTGCTTAGCTTCCGCAGTCCACAACTTTTGAACTGTTCCGTCTATATCAAATTCAAGACTCTCAACAAGCCTCTCTGCTAACTGCGCTCTCAACGCATTTGGCAAAGACAAAGCTTCTTTCATCAGTTGCTCAATTGATAGCATGATCGTACTCTAAAGGAGCTTACCATAAATATTATAGCACTCAACCAAAATGCCATTAATTAAATAAGCGCGTACAGCGCAGCTATCCCCTAGGGAATTGCCCTTGTCGCAACATTAACCCAGTGCTAAAATGATTTAAAAATCAACAAATCGGAATAAAGTCCTATGCCCTCACCCTTTCCCGGAATTGACCCCTACCTAGAACACCCCGATTTCTGGCAGGAAACTCACAATCGATTAATTATTGCGATCGCCGATTCCATTATGCCTCAAATTCGCCCCAAATATGAAATCGCCATTGAAAAACGCATCTATCAAATTAACGACAGCAATGACAATAACGAGGACTCACTTTTAGTCGGCATCCCCGATGTAGCAATCAAACGTCAACCCAATACCCCCGATATTCCTACCCGTTCAATTGCCACTGCAACCCTCACAATTCCCACTACCGTCAAAGTGCCAGCCCCCGAAAAAATTAAACAGACTTACCTAGAAGTACGAGAAATGGCAACTAGACAAGTTGTCACCGCAATTGAAATTCTTTCTCCAGTCAACAAACGCAGTGGAGATGGCAGAATTACTTACCTCAAAAAACGCCAAAGTATTTTAGGTAGCTTAACCCATTTAGTTGAAATCGACTTGCTGCGAAAAGGGGAACCTCTGCCCGTACTTAACAATTCCATTCAAAGCGATTATCGCGTTTTAGTCAGTCGCAGCAATCGCCGTCCCCTTGCCGAACTTTATGCTTTTAATCTGAGCGATTCTCTACCTGTATTTCTACTTCCCTTGCGCGAAGAAGATGTAGAACCAATTGTTAATTTACCAGAATTGTTCGCAGGTGTTTACGATCGCGCTGGCTATGATTATCGCATCGATTACGATCGAGATCCGATACCGTCTCTATCGGAACACAATCTGGTTTGGGCAAAGCAACTTTTACAAGAAACAGGACTGCGAGATAATTAATTCTATTTTACATTATTAATATTAATCAACGTCCATGTACAGAGAAATTGCCACTTACAACAACCCCTTAGCTCGCATTCTCACGAAAAATGGTGAAGGCGAAAGCAAAGATTTTTCCTGTTGTACTTGCTCCCATTCCATCCTAATTTCCCGATCGATTTCTGCTTGAAAGTCGAAGTAATAAGCCATCGCTGCATGAGCCTCCGACTGCATCAAATAAGGATGCTGGCGGCATATTTCCTCCACAGACCAACCGTAAGCTAGATAATCCATCACAATCTGAGCAACCCGCACGCGCGGTATCCGCTGCAACCGTGCGGGTTGACCCGCTACTTTCTCGATATGAGGATAAATTAAAGCTGATGTCATTGCTTTTTGGCTCTATCTCTACAGGAGCTTAGCATCAATATTATTATAACATTCAACCAAAATGAAAAGAATAAAACAGCCGATCGCCCTTTATGCGCAAAAAACGATCGCCGCAGTAAGGTGCGCACTGCGCAC
>JAJAYT010000029.1 GCA_026786085.1 Microcoleus sp. CAN_BIN18
GGGTAGTAATCAGTAATAGTCCCAGAATTGCGATCCAAGCTGCCTGCGGTTGCAGTGACATAGAGAAGCCCTGTTTTCGAGAGTTATTCGGAATTCCCTGTATTTGACTCATTACTCAGTAGGTTTTAGGTTTTAGGACTAGATATAACACCTTTATTTGGACTGTTGCCATGTTTCCCAAGCCTGCCAACGTCCACGTAGAGATGCGATTAATTTCTGTCCTGCTAATGTGCCTTCTTTAGGTAGGAATCGTAACCATTGTAAGAAACCAGGGGCATCTCGTGTTCCCACGAATGTTGCCCAGAATACAAATGCAGCACGTCGAGTCGATGGTAGGTTTTCTAACAAAACTAAAGTTTCATTGTGTACGGCATTGAACAAGGCAATGTCATTGAATCTATTGCGTTGATCCTCGTCAAAACGTTGTCCTGGAAAGTGATCGACTGCTACTTTTGGATCGTATATCAGCTTCCAGCCTGCTCGTTTCAAGGCTAGACTAAATGCTAGTTCAAAGTGTACTTGCGCTCCTGTACCTCGCATCCGTGGGTCGAAGTGCATTTGAGCGATCGCACTCCGCCGAAAACTCATGTTTACACCCTTAAGCACATCTACCTCACGGGCTTCTCCAACCCCTAAGTGATGTTCGCCGATGACTCTTCCAAACCACTGCACCTGTCCCACTACCTCACGTTCCCCCTCTTCTAACTGAGTGCCGTGATACACCCAATCCCGTCCCCCTACACCACCGATATTGCTATCTGACAGAAAGTGAGCCTCGATGCGTTCCAGCCAATCAGTGTGAGGTGCGGCATCATCATCGGTAAAGGTGATGACATCCCCACAAGCGGCATCCATCCCTACATTCATGGCGGCTACCACACCAGATACGCTGACTGTGGCAGTTCGCAGTGGTAAGAATTCTGGGTTAAATGTTTGGACAAATGTCCAAGTCTCAGTATCCGTATCCCGAACTACTACTAAGACTTCATCGGCAGGACGTTTTTGCTTTTTGAGTGCGTCTAAGCAGCGTGCTAAGTCTTTCGGGCGACAGTAACTGGGAATCACAACAGAGAGAGTTAGCACGGCTGGAGTTCCTCAAATAAATTCACATAATTACCTGCCATATTAGCCCAACTATGCTGTTCTGCTATAGCTCTAGCTACTTGACCCATTTGCTGTCTTTGTTGCCGATCGCATTTAACTAATTGATTCAACGCTTCAGCTAAAGCCTGTGTATCCTCTGAGTCTGGCAAAACGAAGCCACAGTCTGGTGTCACCAACTCCGCCGCCCCCGTCGTAGCAGCGGTAATCACAGGTATTCCTGTCGCCATCGCTTCCAGTACCACTAAACCGAAAGGCTCATAACGGGACGGAAAGACCAGAAAATCTGCTGCTTTCATCAAGTCTGGGACATCTTGCCGGAATCCCAGAAAATGGACGCGATCTTGAATACCCAGTTGGGCTGCCATTTTAGGATATGGACTTCGAGTAGTATCGCCTACCACAACCAAATGGAGATCGGGTACTTTGGCTGCGGCGTACAAAACTGTATCGAGATTTTTTCGATTAAGGCGAATGTCTCCTACAAACAGTCCTAGGGTGACATTTTCGGGTAAGTTGAACGCTTGACGACTCGCAGAACCAGGAGAGAATTCTTGCAAATCAACACCATTCAAAATGACATGAATGCGATCGCGAGGCACGCCAATCTCAACTAACTCCTCGCAAATTTTGTCAGAAACAGCGATCGCGAATTTAGCTTGGCGAAAGGCTTGTTTTTCCCACCGAGCATTGAGAACAGAGTACAGCCATTGATAAGCACCGTAAAGGTCTCGGCGCTGGCGTGAAATGTGATAGGGCGATCGCAACCAAGCACTGTGGACAAACTGGGATGTATTGACATCCGCAGGGAAAGGCGTCACCGCCCCATACACTTGCAAAACATCAAATTCGTGACGGTGTTGCTGTAGCCAAGCCGCACTTTGCCAAGCAAAGCTGATTTCTCGCAGCAGTTGTAGGGGCAAGCCTTCGACTGCAAAGAAAACCCATTTGACTTTGGGATGTTGCTGCAACTCTGGGTCAATTCGCCGTGACAATAGCGTCACGTCATGGCCGCGTCGGAGCGATTCCCAAACAATTTCATAATTTGCCCGTCCTTGCCCATCCCCTTTAATAACACTCGGTGTCACAATACATAGTTTCATATTTAATTCCCTATTGGATTGCGAAAGATTTCTTCAGCATGGTCAGTAGTGCTTTCTCAGTAGTGGCTTCTCAGCTTGATAGCGTTCAACCTAACTAATCTAAGAGTGTAATCGATCGCGAATTTACAAACAATGCAAAACTTCACTTCATTTAATACCTCTTTTATGAGACAAAGCTGCTTCGTACAAAGTCAGATTATCACTGGCAATCCGCTGCCAACTATACTTTTGTGCCGTAGCATAAGCATTACGGCGCAATTTTTCCAGGTAGGGGCGGTCTGTAATTAAGCGCTCCAAAGCCTGCGCGATCGCCTCACTGTCGCGCGGTGGAACTAGAATACCATTATCTCCATCACGCACGACTTCCATCGGCCCTGGCGTTGTGGTGGTGACAGGGGCTAAACCGCAAGCTAGAGCATCCATAAGGGCGACGCTAAACCCTTCCGAAAGGGTAGGAAAGAGCTTGATGTGATGTCCGCGCAGGAGTTCGGGTAGCGTTTCATGTTTGTAGCGCGGCACAACTCGGATGCGATCGTGTAGAGATGGCTCAAAATCTGCATAAACTTGCGATTCAGGGCAGCCCGTCCCCACAAAACTCACCTCTACTTGGGGATAACTGGCAAGAATTTTTTTTAATGCCGGAACACCATAATAAATCCCTTTACGAGGGATATAAGTTGCCACCAAGGCAATCCGAATGACTGAATCTTCTGCTTCGGGAGTTGGCTCAAAAGGGAGATTCAGAAAAGTCTCTGGAATCCCATTTTCACACAAACTAGCCCGATCGACATCGACCCCCAATTTTTCAACTGCATAGTCTAAATCGCGACGATTGCAGAATAAGCTCAAGTCTGCATCCCGCAAAGAATTAGCCACTTCCCAGAGTCGGAAGCCTCCATGATAAAGCGGATATTCCTGCCCTAGTTTCCATGTTATGCCAGGAGCACCGGCATTGGGATCTAGATTGTGATGAATCGTGAGTAATATTTTCATAATCTTATAGCCAGTGATTCCTGTTAAACAGAGTTCTACTTCTCGCATACCAGAAGCACACGGGACTCAGGATGAGAAGGCATAGTATGAATACTGGAAAACCTTTTCCTA
>JAJAYT010000030.1 GCA_026786085.1 Microcoleus sp. CAN_BIN18
GTGTTAACATCCTTCGAGGGTTCAAATCCCTCCCTCTCCGTTCTGTAACTTCTAGAAAACAATTCCTTTTAATCAATTTTTGGGACGGGCTAGAAGCCCATCCCACAAGAAAAAATTTGTGGGATGGGCTTCTAGCCCGTCCTAACTATTTTTGCAACCTTGTCTAATATAGCGGTTCTTAACTTTCGGACGTACTCGCCAATTATTTTGCCAATTAGCCATTACCAATTACCCATTACCAATTACCAATGCGTACCCCACTCACTCTGACAATTGCTATATTTTAGTTTTCTGGCTGAGGAAGCAGATAAGTCTTTTGGGATTCAGGCAGCAGATGTTCTACCCTGACAAATTGAATCATACCGCGATCGTCTGCGATCATTTCTCCTAAATAAGGAGTGCTGTCAATCTTAATGCCGGGACTAACGAATTCAGTTTCCGGTTTGTCGAGAGTTTCTGTCACCCTTTCCGCCATCACTCCTAAAATTAGGGGGCCTCTTGAACTGCCGCTGTTCCCCTCAGAAGAATCGGGAAACTGGCAATTGACTAACACAATGCGCGTGCTCAAGTAAGCGCGTGCCGC
This sequence comes from Microcoleus sp. CAN_BIN18, assembly GCA_026786085.1. Lineage (GTDB taxonomy): Bacteria > Cyanobacteriota > Cyanobacteriia > Cyanobacteriales > Microcoleaceae > Microcoleus. Next base: position 584 of record JAJAYT010000030.1, read on the forward strand.
CGTCCCCTGTAGCATTTGGCACAAATCTATGACCGGCACGAGATGCCCCCGGTAGTTAAACAAGCCGGCAATGTATTCCGGCGCGTTGTGAATTTTTTTCAAAGTGACAGTGGGAACTACTTCGACTACACGCCTGCAATCTGCGGCGTAGCGATCGTCCCCTACATAAAATAGCAACATTAACATCGGGATACCAGTAGAGATTTTAGATTTTGAAAGTCGGGCTGCAAAAACATTTTGAGAAATTTTGCTGAGTTTTGCAACAATTACAAGTCTTTGGGAATTCTAGAGGTATCTTAGAAAAAGTGTATTTTCTGGAGACTCAACTACTATGGGTTGGTTTAAAAGACTGTTCGGACTCGAAAAGCCTGAACCCCAGGCTCAACCGATGACACAAGTAGTACAGCAAGCTGCCCAAGCGCAATCCATCGCCCCTGCGAAAGTCGGCCCAGACGGAAATTTTGACGAAAGTGGCTTGGCGAAGCGCGTAGCTTTGGCTTTTGACAACGACGCAGCGGTTGCTGATATCGAGACTGTTTGGGTTGCTCAACTCAGCAGCACGGTTGTTCTCAAAGGTCAAGTTGCCAGTCAGGAACTTCTCGACAAGTTAGTGACGATCGCCTCTGCTGAACAGGGCGCGACAGGCGTACAAACCGATCAAGTGACTGTCGGGTAGTTCTTCGGAACCCAGGCAATTGCGATCGCCGTGCGATCGACATTAGTCAAAAGCTCGATTAAACCCGCTACGGCGGGTTTTTTACTATCTTTTCCAGCTCAAAATATTAAATTTTGTAAATAACGCTGATTTTTATTAAAAAATAGTATAATTAAATACAGAAACTAAATAAGTTTTAGCTACCAAAAGCAAACGTGACCAAAGCGCAGGGGATTTAAACCCCCACCTTTAGGTGGATTGTTTTTAGGCAGGGGATTTAAGCCCCAGCCTAAAAAATTCGCACTCCGAAGTCAACTGTCAACTGTCAACTGTCAACTGTTAACTGACTGCCCTTTTTATCTTGATATAAGGATCGAAAAATATGAAACTGACTTATCGTGGCGCAAACTACGAGTACGACATTCCGACAGTAGATATGCTCGAAGGTGAAGTCGCGGGCAAGTATCGGGGTCTAAACTGGAACTATCGGTATCCGAGACACATTCCCGTGCCCAAAAAATACGGCGGCATCAGCTCTACCACAAAGCGAGATTTTCAAGCCCTGGAGAATGTCGCAGCAGTTCACACCGCTTACTCGACGGTTGAATCTTCGCCGACATTTGCGGATGTGGCGCAAGTCCACCGGATGCATATTTGCAATATTCTCGATCGGCGGAAACAAGTAGCCGCAGCCAAAGGCGATGAAAGACTGATGCGCTTGCTAGAAATTGAGTGGAAGCAGATGGCTTGTTAGGAAATAGCTTCAGAAAATACAGTGTTTGTTAAGAGGGGAAAGTTGAGTTAAGTTCAATTTCCCCTTTTTGGTGTTGGTTTTCAAATTCTCTAAGACTACATCAACATTTTTGCGAATCGAATCATTAATTTCAACGAGCTTGCTTCGGACAAACTTCAAAAGCTAACTGAGAACCATAAAAACAAACATCAAACTCGGAAAAGAAATTCTGCCGCCCCAAAATCAAAGGAACATTATTAGCTTGCGTCCACGCAAAAACCAAGCGCACTGGCGCAAATTGACCAACTTGAGCCGATACAATCAACCCACGGGCTAGAAATCGAGCCAAATTACCAGTTAATAAAACTGAAATTGTCTGCTCCTCCCAAATTGCTCCCAATTGTAACCCAATTTCGTAAGGCAAAACATTGACACTCGCGCCTGTATCTAATAAACCAGATACCTGCAAAGAACGATTTTGATAAGTCAACGTGATCGGCAAATATGGCGCAGTAATCGTTTCTCCTGAATCGTTCCGCCTTTCAATAAAAGGGTATCTCTCTGCATTAAGCATCTTGATTTACCTTGTCTTCCTCTAACATTTTTCCCAGGACATCGGCAGCTTCAAAAGCATCATAAGGCGACCGAATTTCGTAAGTCCGTCCGTCTTCGAGGAGAGAGATAGTTTCTTTCTTAAACAATTCTGATGCCAAAAACTCAATAACTCGTAGCTGATCGGCGCGGGATAATTCTTGCAGCTTGGGGAGAAGGTCAACTAAAGACATAACACTAAGCGTTTAAAGTAATTAGCTCCTCTATTCTATCATTCTCAAGCCCTCCATTTCTAAAAGCTTTAAGCAAATTCGATCGCGCGATTTGCATAGTATGCGAAACAGAAGATATTCCGCTGCAAACTTTTTCACCCAGTCAACCGAACTTAATTGCAGAGATTGTCGCGTGGATTAGCGAGATGATGGAATAATAGAGAGTATGTTAGGATTAAACTAAACTCCCAATCTGGAGACTTTATGTCTGACATTACCATAGACGAGATCAAACTGAAACAACTGCTAAAAAGTGCCATTGTTGAACTGCTCGAAGAACGAAAAGAAATTGTTTACGATTTATTAGCAGAAATCATTGAAGATATTGCCTTAGAAAAAGCAATCCAAGAAGGTGAAAATACTGAGCCAGTCAGCCGCGAAGCAATTTTCAAGATTCTAGGACGAAACGAATGAATGTTGAATTGCAAATATTACGGAAAATAACGATAAAATTCCCGGCGATGTAGAACGCGCATCACCTCTATGACATCTCCGTTAACCTCTATTCCCATACGGTAATCGCCGATACGAATGCGATAGCGACCATTGTAACCTCGCATGGCTTTAATATTAGGAATCTCCTCCAAAGTGTTCATGGCTTCTAGAGTTGTAAAGGCAAGTTCGTAGATTCGTTGGTATGATGTCGAACTCTTCAATTGCTTCAGGTCTTTTAGAAAAGCCTCACGGTATTGAACTTCCAAGATAATTACTCCTCAAGATAAGCTAATGCTTCCGCTCTATTTAGCAATGTTGTATTCACAGCTTCATCCATCGCTTTGTTCAGGCAATAATCTTCTACCGCTTCAGCCAAATTTTCCTCAGAAACTTCTCCAGTAGGTAACAGTTGTCGCCATAAATCAATCGGAATCACTACTCCGATCGCCTCGCCGTCTTTGTTGGTAAGATATTCAATATGTATCATGACAATTTTTCTCACGCCTGAATTTATATCGACTCCTGACTCTCAGTGTATCATCAGACATTAAATCCTCTGCGTTGGCGTAGCCCCCGTAGGGGCGGGCTTCGCTAACGGGCGATCGCACCAAACTCTCCCCATCAACCCTTAACGCAAACCACCTGCTTCAAAGTCGCCACCACTTCCACCAAATCCGACTGCTGACTCATCACCTCATCGATCGACTTATAAGCCCCCGGAATTTCATCTAAAAATCCCTCATCTTTCCGACACTCAACCCCCTCAGTTTGCCGCACAAAATCATCGAGAGTGAATACATTCTTTGCTTTGCTGCGAGACATCAACCGCCCCGCGCCGTGACTGCAACTACAGTAACTTTCAACATTTCCCTTGCCTTTAACAATAAAAGACTTCGCCCCCATCGAACCCGGAATAATCCCATAATCCTCAACTTGCGCGCGCACAGCACCCTTGCGAGTAACATACACATCCTCACCAAAATGCACCTCTTTTTCCGCATAATTGTGGTGACAATTCACTTGTAACAGCGGCTTGGTAACTTTGCCACCAGCGAGATGCTTTTCCACAATTTTCTTAAACCGATTCATCATAATATCGCGGTTAAAACTCGCATAATCTTGCGCCCACTGCAAATCGTGCCAATAAGCCGCAAACTCCGGCGTACCCGCCACAAAATAAGCTAAATCTTTATCGGCTAGACTAATTTCTGCCAGTTTAGCTAAATCTTTAGCTGTCTCGATGTGTTGTTGTGCGAGTAAATTGCCGATACCACGGGAACCCGAATGCAGCATTAGCCAAACCGAGTTTTCCGTGTCAACGCAAACCTCAATAAAATGATTGCCGCCGCCGAGGGAACCTAACTGTTTTAAAGCTTTATTATCTTGATGCTGCACTCCTTGATGCAGTTCCTTGAAATCGCTCCATTTTTGCCAATTGGTGACAGATTTTTCGACTTCTTTGTTTTCAGCAAATCCGACGGGAATTGCGGCTTCGATGTCGAGGCGAATTTGTTTTAGTTTACCTTCTAATTTGTTGGCATTAAATGGCATTTTTATAGCCATCATCCCGCAACCAATATCGACGCCCACAGCGGCCGGAATAATTGCTTCTTTTGTGGCAATTACTGAACCGACTAAAGCACCTTTTCCTAAATGTACGTCGGGCATTAGGGCGACGTGTTTGAATACAAAGGGTAAAGATGCTACATTGGCGGCCATCTTGGTTTCTTTTTCGCCTAGGGCGTGATTTGCCCAAGATAATACTGGTTTTGGGGTGGATATTTCTAATGTTTCGTAGGGCATTTTGGTTAAGGTTTTTGTTTATTTATGCTTTGTAGTTTACATTGTAGCATACTTGACTACATTGTCAATATTATCATGTTAGATCGGTATTGTTTGTGAGTATCCCAGTCCTACAGGGGTTGAAAACCCCTGTCTCATAGCGAAAGTCCTCTCAAAGAGGACTAAAATACAAAATGCTGTAAAAAATAGATACGGAGATTGCTTCGTTCCTCGCAATGACCACCACTAACTGAACCGTAGCGGACTGAAGTCGATTGACAAAGATAAAATTGGTTCGTAGTGTGGGCGTTTTTGAGCGGGGTCGGGTTGGGGCGAAAATGCCCACAAACAGTGTGTTTTA
>JAJAYT010000031.1 GCA_026786085.1 Microcoleus sp. CAN_BIN18
ATGTGACAATGCGAAGCGGGCGAAAAGCCATCCCGGAAAAATGCCTAACTTTGCGAGAAATCTTTGCCGATTTAGAGTTAAGTAGGTGCAATCTCGTGACACTCTCCGCTTGCGAAACCGGGTTAACCAGTTCAACAGAAATGACTGATGAGTACATTGGTTTACCCAGCGGCTTCTTGTATGCTGGGAGTATGAGTGTAGTCAGCACATTATGGAAAGTCGATGATTTTGCCACAGCAATTTTCATGATCAAGTTTTACCAAGAATTGCAACCACAAAAATCAGTAGCCGTCGCCTTAAATGCCACGCAAAACTGGATGCGCGCCATCACCCGCGAGGATTTTATGGTTTGGGTGAAATTGTTAAAATTAAATGAAAATTCGATGGTAGAGGTCAAAGATTGGTTAGAATTTGAGGATAGTGATAAATTACCTTTCAACGATCCAGAATATTGGGCAGCATTCATTAATAGTGGATACTAGGAAACAGGTTTATCAGTATCTGGGATGGGTGGGGGCGGGTTTATAAATTCTGCGATTTGACGGCATAAATTTGGGTGAACCCCCCTACAAATCTGGGTGTTTTCGATGTACAATTATCTTACCAAATCTCGTAGGGGCGGGTTCACCAACCATCTATGATTCCCACCAACAATTTACATAAACCCGCCCCAACCCCACCAACCAACCCCGATTACCAGCCCTAACATTTTATCAACCGATAATTATCCTATGAAACTTCACAAAAATATCGTTGCTTTTCTCTCTTTGCTGAATGAATCTCCAGAATTTTTTCAGATGGAAGCATGGCAAGATTTACCTAATTTAGCCACAGAAATAGAAAATTTAGCAGACAATGAATCTGCCATTGCCGATACTATCAAAAATTGGTGTAAGAAGCACGGATTGGGAAAAGCATTAAGAACTCGGCGAGAAGTCACCCCCGGCAAACCCCTTCCAAGTACCCTAGAACCGCTAGAAAATCTCACCAAAACCATACCTGATATTATCATGGATGCTTACAAACAAGCACAAAAAACAGGTACGATAACTACTGCCGATACAAGTAATGAATCCAGATAACCAAGTATACGCCCCAAACGTTCATCTATTCGCCTACCACGTCTGGGATACCCTATCATCAGGCTCAAATTCCCCTGCAAACTCCCAACAAACAGCCCTACCACCAACCTCAAATCCCCGTATAAATCCCGATCGCCTTTGGGAACAATGTAACGAAATACTGCAAAACAAACTCAACATTGATGCGAAATTTAACCAGACAAACTTACTATACAACAGAACAACCCAACCCCCAGGCACCCGCGCCAACCTGATTATCGCAACAACTGTCAACAATCTCGATTTCCTACCTTTAGCCAAACAAATCAAACATGACAATCGGCAGATTTCCCTCACCGGATTTGCCCAACCGCTGCGGATTGCGGACAGTTACGCTTTAGGACTCAACCTGCGCGTTCCCGAAAAACAAACCGATCACACTAACACACCCAATGTCGATCTTAGCATCTTCCGTGAATTCAATCCCGACAACTGCTTGCTGCCAAACTCAGTTAACAGTTATTTCGGTCAAACTCTACTGCTTACCGCTTGGCTTACCGAACCACAAATAGCAGCCGCCCAGCTAGATTCGCAGTATATCAAAAATTTAGGCCAAGACTGCCTGCAATCTTTTATTACTGGTGAAGACTTACCGGAATTGTACCGTCAAGGCGAATTATTCGGCAGCCCGATTCTGGAATACGGCGATCCCAATTACCCAGATGAATTCGGGCACATTCTGATTTGGTTTTTCGATAGTCAGACAACCAGTGACATCTGGGATATTTACTACCCCAACTTTTTAGATTTATTCTTGTACCGCCACAAAATCATCCTCGCTTACCAAGAAAGCCGCGCCTACTACTTGGACATCCGCAAGGAATATGAAAAAATCGAACTGGATATCGATAACACTTTTCAGTATTTGCAAGGTGACGCAGCCCAGAAGCAACAATTGAAGGGTGCCGGTTTAAAAGAAGAGGAATTAGAACATCTCAAACGCAAGACAATCGATATGCCGCCGCGGGCTGTTAAGTATGCCCGGTTGCTGATGGAATTGGAAATTAGGCAAAATACGATCGCCATTAACGCCAAAAATTACCAAGATAAATTAAATCAAATAAGTCTTGACATCAAATCCAGAAAAATTTATAATGATAGGGATGCCGATTTGAGCTTCCTAGAATTATTCAGCAAAGAAACTTGCCCGCGGTTCAGCGAACGAATCAAATTTGACTTAGGCTATTTCAAACACGGCACCGACTTGCTAGACAAGGCGATGGAAGCAATTAGGGGCGTAGTCGCGATCGAAGAAGCCCGTCGCGATGCAGAATTACAAGCAACCATTCAAATAGTAGGCTCAGCTTTAGGATTTGTGGGCATAGTAGCCAGCGTAGCTCCTTATCTGATCAAACAAGACCCGCCCGATCGCAAATTTTACTTTCCATTAAGCAACATCGAAATCCCGTCATTTATACTCGTGCTGCTGATTAGTATGGGTGCAGGATTTGGTGTGTGGATGTCGGTACGGGCGATCGGGCAAATCAAGAAAATACTACCAAAAATCAAGCAGCGGCTGCCTTTCCGTTGACAGTTGACAGTTGACAGTTGACCTGTGACAGCAAGATTAGTAGGGTGTGTCGCGATCGAAAATCTCTCAAAAAAATTGACTTTTCTCGTAGCGACGCACCTCACAAAGCCCTGAAGACGGAAATCTGCTGCAATTGCTTCACTTCATTGCCAATGACACTATAAATTGCAAAAAAACCAATTCCTGTAGGGGCGGTGCCAAAAATGCCCGCCCCGATTCATGTAACAAACCGCATCAACTATTCCCCTCTTGGCCATAGGCTTGCCAAGCCAAATCCACCAACCCGTTCACAATCGCCACAGCCACCACAGCAGAACCCTTCCGCCCCTCAATCCGAATATGAGGAACCATCGAATCGTGTAGGCGCGACTTAGCCACGTCAACCCCGACAAACCCAGAAGGAGTCCCAATCACCAAAGCCGGCCGAATTTCCTCAGTTTCAATCAAATCCACAAGCACCGACAAAGAAGTTTGAGCCTGGCCAACCACAAAAATCCCTTCAGGATAGCGTCTTGCCAAAGTTTCAATCCCCCAAGCCGCCCGAGTTCGTTCCTTTTGAGGGCGTGTCAAAGCATCCATCGAACAGTAAACCGGATTCGCAAAGGTACTTTGGATCAGTGGCGTAATACCCACCTGCACCATCGGCACATCTACCACGATCGTAGTTCGAGCAGCCAAAGCAGCCGCCCCAGCTTGCAAAGCCTGATCGGAAAAACTAATTAAAGATTTGTACTCAAAATCAGCAGTCGCATAGATCACACGGCGGACTATTTCATACTCCGCCGCCGAAAAGCCGTGGTCGCCAATTTCGTTATCGATTAATCCCAGACTCTGGGCATCGCTTACGTGCCATTCCATGTTTGAATAGCTATCGCCTCTGAGTTGTCAGGTATCAGCTTATCAGCTTTTAGTGATTAGTCATTAGTCATCAGTCATTAGTTATTGGTCAAGAGCGGATTTTTGGACACTTTTGGTAGCCGACACATCATCTCCAGACTTGCTCACGGGGGCAGAAACCGGGTTTTTCACGAGTTAACTTCGTTACAGACCGCAGAAAAGCTAAAAAACCCGGTTTCTTTGCACTTGCACGCGGGGCCTAGAAACCGGGTTTTTTCACAGTAATACTTGTTGTGGCCCCAGATTTGGTAAAAAACCCGGTTTCTAAAAGTCGCACTATTGACCAATGACCAATGACCAATGACCAATGACTATTGACCAATGACTAAAAAACTAACTTTCCTCTGAAGGAGACTTGCCCAGCACCGGAGTCAGGAATGCCACCAAAACCCCGATCGCAAAACCGGCCACATTCCGAGCCAAAGGCAACCAATCCGAAGTCCGAGTCACCACAGGCCCAATTCCGAAGGCCAAAAACAAAATGCCCCACAGCGGCGAAAAAATCAGCGCCCACTGCCAAGCCACACCCTGTCCCGGTTTCCGAGGCTGAGCGGCAAACCCACAGATCACACCGCCAACGATCGAACTAATTAACGTCAGCACCCACTGTTCTTTCGGCAAACCGGGAACCACGCGACACCCGCCCTGACGCAAACAGCCTTGTATCGACTCCAAAGATTCAATGATCGATCGATCTTCGCCATTGTCCCGCACAAAAAACTGATTGCCGTAGCGGGTTTGCAGTTCCACCCAAAAAGTGCGCGGCAGCAGCGGATACAGCGAGTCGCCCACATTAAAATTGAGCAAATTGCCACCGCGGGGGTCAGCAACTAGCAACACGCTCTTGCTATCCAAGCCCCAATAACTTTTGACGGCCAAACCGGGCGTGCGATCGTACTGAGTCAGCACTCGCAGCTTCCAGCCGGTTTCGGCTTCAAAGGCGTTTAAATTTTTTGCCAAACCCTCTTCTTCAATATCCGTAAGGGCTTTAGCCAAATCAATGATCGGTGTCTGAATTGCGGGCAACAAATCGGGATTGTTGAAAGCATGGGCCGCAGGTGCGATCGTC
>JAJAYT010000032.1 GCA_026786085.1 Microcoleus sp. CAN_BIN18
GTCGATTATTTCAGAAATTCTGAGCCCAAGCCGCCCCTACCGCAATATGTTGACTTAAGAAATTCGTCAAAAAGCCTTAAGTAAACCGTATTGACCAATAACCAATAACCAATAACCAATAACAACTAACCAATAACCAATAACCAATAACCAATGACTTCAAGGATTACCAAAAGTATTAATTTCGCCGCCGCCAATATAGCGTCCCGGAGTCAACGAACGGGGTGTAGAAAAAGCTTGCGGTTGAATCGGCTGCCCGCCCTGATTGTTGTTTTGAGGAACAACTCCAAAGTTAGGCTGGCCAGGCAAGTTAAGCTGATTTGATTGAGCTGGTTGAAACTGAGAATTTGCTGAATTGGGAGATAATTGAGGGCTAATTATCCTGCTTCCGCCAATCCCATTGGCAAAAGGGGACTGCCCGACATTGGGAAGTAGCTGTATGGGCGTTGGTGCGATGACTGGAATTGCCCCTGATGCAGCTTCGGGTGTCAAGCCGGAACCGGATAAATTAGTTTGGTAGGGATTTTTTGGCAAAGCTACAGTCCCAGGGCGTGCATTAATTTCGGGGAGGCTTGGTACTCTGGAATTTAACCCGGAAAATGCTTCAGGGGCTGTAGCTGCTGGGTTTAAGAACTGTTGAGATTCGTTGATAATTGTATTTGTGGGAGCCAGGAGCGAAGGGAGTGCTGCCGGAACATTCGCAGGATTTGCTCTCCCTTGAGCTGTGGCGGCTGTTGGGAATAAATTTGCTGAATTTGCGGGAGGCTGAGTGGAAGCAGGTCGATCGACCAATTTAGCTGAGGAATCAGTTTTCTGAGCCGTCGCCGTTGCCGAAGTGTTAGCAGCGACGTATTTTTTCATGGCTGCTTGCAGCGGACTCAAAGGCAAAGGATTTTCGTTTTGTTTGGCTGAATTAGCACTATTCGAGGGCTGCGATGAAGTTGCTGTCGCTGTACTGCCATACTCGCCGATCGTTTTTGTCCCAGAATTCAATCCGCTGTCGCCAGATAAACTGGTAGCTGATGACGTGTCTGAACTTGGCAAGCTGGAATTTTCTGGGTTATTGTTTGCACCAGAGACAACAGGATTTGCTAAGTTTGGTAATGGCAAAAATCTGTTGCTTGCCACCTGCTTCGGGGCTGAAGATGGCTGGCGAGTTTCTGAGCTGCGAGCGCGAATTTCGTCGAATAAACCTTGGTCTTTAACTACTGATGAATTTAAGAAGTTTTGTTCAGGATTAGAACGATTGAACTGATTGACTAACGCTGGTGAACTGTCGATTTCAGCGGCAATGGCGGTATCTTCAGCAGACAGCCCCGGCAGTGAATCGGGATTGTTTGAGGTTACTACTTCTTCGCCATCTATGCTCAACCTTTCTGGGTGTACGGTGACTTCCCAGATAAATACCCCCCCCGCGCACAGCACGGCTAACGGAGCCCAAACCGCTGGTTGGGCCCAGTGGCGCAAACGCGCTATTAGGTAGCGGACAGATGTAGGTAATCCTTTAAAACTTGACATAGTTTTGCTTTCATCCGATCGTGTGGACTTCAAACTATTTTTCTTAGTTTACCAAAAACCTGGGTAAAAGCCCCGTCCTTCGCTCGACGGCTTTAATTCGCCAATACAAGGTAAAGATTTATCATGTTTATACGCACAAAATTCTATAAACGTGATAAGTTAGTTCCATGATAGCACTAGAGTACAAGTTGAAAGGCAAAGCACAGCAATATCGGATCATCGACGACATGATCAGAACTGCTCAGTTTGTCCGAAACAAAGCTCTTAGATACTGGATCGACAATCAAGGAGTTAAGCTAGTTGACCTCTACAAACAATGTGCCATCATGGCAAAAGAGTTTGAGTGGGCAGGAAAACTTAACTCGATGGCGCGTCAGGCTTCGGCTGAACGTGCCATTTTTGCTGTTCAACGTTTCTTCGCCAATTGTAAAGCGAAGAAGCCTGGAAAGAAAGGATACCCGCAGTTCAATAAACACACTCGCTCAGTAGAATACAAGACATCAGGATGGAAGCTTTCTGCCGACAAAAGATGTTTAACATTTACGGACGGTTTTGCTGCCGGGACGTTTAAGTTAGTTGGTAGTCGGGACTTGCACTTCTGGGCACCTAGCGAGATTAAGCGAGTTAGGGTTGTACATCGGGCTGATGGCTACTATGTTCAGTTCTGTATAAATGTGGAACGGATGGAGGAATCTATTCCCACAGGTAAAGCTATTGGAATAGATGTCGGATTAAACCATTTCTATACCGATAGCAATGGTGAAACAGTCCCGAATCCTCGCCCCATGCGTAAAAGCGAAAAAGCCTTAAAGAAAGCGCAGCGAAAAGTCTCTAGAAAAAAGAAAGGTTCCAGTAATCGTAAAAAAGCGATTAACAAGTTAGGAAGAAAACACCTAAAAGTCAGTAGGCAGCGTAAAGACTTCGCCATAAAGACGGCGTTGTGCGTAGTAAAATCTAACGATTTTGTAGCCTACGAAAATTTACAGGTGAAGAATATGGTGAAGAATCATAAGCTTGCCAAATCGATTAGCGATGCAGCTTGGAGTCAGTTTGCTCAGTGGTTGCAATACTTTGGAAAAGTCTACGGTAAAGCAGTAATTGCTGTCGCTCCTCAATACACTTCCCAAGATTGCTCAGTCTGTGGAAACAGAGTTAAGAAGTCGCTGTCGATTAGGACACACATTTGCGGTTGCGGTGCGGTATTAGACAGAGATCACAACGCCGCGCTGAACATTTTGGCCCTCGGATTGAGGCAGGCAGGAATCATTTTAAATACGGTGGGGCACACCGAAATTAACGCTTGGGGACAGAACGATCTCTACTCATTGGTGGTGACATCAACGAGCAAATTGACTGACTGAATCAAGAATCCCCACGCCTCGATAGCTGGGGAGTGTCAACACATCAATCTCGATCGTTTTTGCTGTGGGGACGGTAAGTGCGATCCTCTTCGAGGGCTTCGCTAACGGGCTTTGGATTCAAGGTTGCTACAGATATATGAGACAGATCAAGCTCCATAAAGCACTGGTAGAAATATGTGTGGCTTTCATCAAATCAAGGGGCAGAAGATGATAAAATATGACTGGCTCCGGTGCCCGCCAAGCCGGGGGTGAGCCGATCGACTGTTTGGCAAAATCTCAAGGCAAAATTGGCAATTGCCCAGAACAACACGAAAAGCAAAATTTAGAGGAAATTGATGAAAAAAGTTATAGAAGTATTAGCAAATCGAGAAGAACTAATCGCTCGCTCGCTCGCGATTGTCCTGTCCCAAATCGACACAGCGATCGCCGAACGCGGAATTTGTACGATCGCCGCAGCGGGCGGAAGCACACCGGAACCGCTCTACAAAGCGCTAGTCGCCGAAGACCTGCCTTGGGACAAAATTTATGTTTTTTGGGGCGATGAACGCTACGTTGCACCAGAACACCCGGATAGCAATCAAAGAATGGCGCGCCTTGCTTGGCTCGATCGAGTAAACATCCCCGCCAGCAATATCCACCCGATGCCCACAGGCGCGGCCGACCCCGCAGCCGACGCCTCAGCATACCAAACCGAATTGCAGCAGTTCTTCAAAATATCCGACGGCGAGTTTCCGGCTTTCGACATCATTCTATTGGGCATAGGGGACGACGCCCACACAGCCTCTCTATTTCCGGGCACACCAGCCTTGCAAGTCCGCGACGCCCTAGTAACTGTCGGCAACAAAGATGGTCAACCCCGCATTACCTTTACAGTCCCCTTAATCAACCGCGCCCGGTGCGTCATATTCATGGTGGCAGGAGCTAGCAAACAACCAGCCCTGGCTCAAATTTTTGCCCCCGCAGCCGACGAAATGACCTACCCAGCTAGACTCGTTCAACCTGAAGGTGAACTTTGGTGGCTGCTCGATAGCGCCGCAGGTGAAGCAGTAAAATAGCCGATCGATTCAAGATCACTCGGCTCAAGAAAGCCAATCATGTTGTCAGGTCAGTTGCTAGTATTAGCTAAGCACTATAAGAATTGCGACGGTTAAAGTTAAAATTTGACCATATACACGATTATTTTTATGAGGCTGATTTGAAAATCTGGCCGATAGCAAGGAGAAATCGATGATTGTCTGTCCCAATTGCAATCACCAGAACCCCGACGGGGCCAGCCAGTGCGAGTCTTGTTACACGCCTTTACCCGTTACCGCCAGTTGCCCAAACTGCGGTGCAGCGGTTCAGACAGATGCAGCATTTTGCGGTCAGTGTGGCTTTAATTTGCGTCCGGGTTCCTACGTTCCAGAAGTTGAGGTGACAGTACCGTCCGCCTCGCCTGTGGGCCCCACAGTGGTATCGCCACTGGTGCCGGACTTAGCGCCAACCGAACCCCTGACGATCGCAATGGAACCTCTAGTTACCCCAGATCAGGGGCCGAACTTGGAAAAAACTCCCGCCAACATCCCTACGATTGCAGAGCCCTCGCCGTCGCTCTCGGTTCCTGTTACAACTGAATCGGTGGCAACAGCACCAAATACCTCTCCCCCGGTTCCCGACCCACAGCCAGCGGGTGTGGGTAAAAC
>JAJAYT010000033.1 GCA_026786085.1 Microcoleus sp. CAN_BIN18
ATAGTGGATAATGTCTCGTGGGCTCGGATATGTGTATAAGAGACATAATTAATTCTACATGACCCCCCCCCTCCCCCCCCTTACCAAGGGGGGGTTCCATAAGCCCCCCCTTACCAAGGGGGGGTTGGGGGGGTTCTACGCTGTTAATGAGGGGTAAAGGCACATTCCAGCGCACGGAACGGGGCCACTGAGTTACGCCGTTGAGAGGGCCTGTTTCTAGGATTTTTTGACCTAAAAGCGCGTTTAAGACGGCTGATTTGCCGCGACTGACTAGGCCGAAGGTAGCAATCCGAATGACTTTGTTGTCAAGTTTTTCGGAGGTGGAAGTTAAGATGTCTAACTGATTTTGCAGTGCGGCTTCTAATTCTGTATTATTCGAGTTTTTTTTGCCTTGGCGTAGGTGGGAATAGCGCGCGAGGGCTTCGCGCAAACTGGCGCGGGCTAGGGATAAGCGATTTTCTTGGAGGGAATTGTCAGCCATTGGCGATCGGCTTTTTTAAGCAATGTAATTGAGCGTCGAAATATAACATTCTATTTCTTATTTTAATACAATTTTTGATCAATTTCTAGATTGTTACTGAGGAATTAGGTAGGGACACGGAACTGTCGATATGTGTCAGCTTAAGACAAAAACTTTTAAGAAATCTCGTCTGTAGCTGAGGCCAGATCCCCCTAAATCCCCCTTAAGAAGGGGGACTTTGAGAATTCTCTTGTCCCCCCCTTTTTAAGGGGGGTGCCAGGGAGATATAGACCTAATCGTCAGACAAACCGGGTATGGTTTCTGTCCGCCCGTGCCTCAGTCCTATTTAATTGACTGCTGAATTAACTGCCTCGGATTGAGATATCTGAGGCGAGAGACGACTTGCTACTTGGTTGATGAAAGCTTGCAAGAAGGAAACTTGCTGATTTTGCATAAATACTGCTTGCAAAGTCTTAGTTAGCCGATCGATATTTAAGCCCTTATTGGCAACATTGTCCAGTTCTTGACTTTGGAAATATTCAATTAAACTCAGTCCAGCTATTCTGGTAAAATATGCTGCACTAATTCCCTGCACCGCGCCTCCGGCTACATAGGTGACGGCATTGCTTTTCAGCAGCCCAGTAATAGTTTGAGTAGACAGTTCTACTAATCCCAATTTGAACATTTGAGTTGCCAAAGTTCCGGCTACTGTCTTAGCTTGGTCTAAGGAAAACTTTTGTTGATAGATTGTGCCGAGGTCGATGACAAGTTGGGTGCTGATGGCGGTTGTTGCTAGCAAGTCTAAGGCGGGAACTGGGTTAGCAAAGACGGCGGCGGCGGCGATGTACTGATATTGTTCGATAATTGGCATTGCCCGATCGCGCCTGACGACATTTAATAAGGTTTTTGCCTCTAATTTGATACTTGCAGCCGATCGCACTGCACTCGCCCAGACCAATTGTTGCCCTTCTTCAGTTAAAATTTGAGTCAATCTTGCTGTCAGCAGTTCAAGTTGAGAAACTTGATTTTCCATCCGTTCTGCAAATGTGCCGTCCGCTTGGTGTTGGCGCACTTTAATCGAATTGGGGGAAGCTGCGATCGCAATTATATCTTCTGTCCCCAATATTCCCTGCATTTTCTGCTGCAAAGAGTTCAAAATTTGCGACTGCTGCGCGGGCAAATATTGGTCTTGTTTGTTCCAGATTAGCAGCACGCGCTGAAGAGCGGATGCTAACTGAGATAATGTTTGAAATTCGGAATCGGTGATGTCGCCCGCTGTCACAAACAGCACTAAATCACCGCCGATTTTGACATCGACATTTGTTGTATTGGCAAACAGCGGTGATGTTTCTGGGAAACTCAGCTTTTGCGGGTGTTGGGATACCCAATTAGAATTTAAAACTTGAATTAAGGCAGTTTTGCCGACAGCTTTGCCACCTGTGACGGTAATCCGCAAGTCTTGTCGGTCTAATTCGGCTGTGAGTCGATCGAGCTTTGCCGTTAGATTAGCCGGATCTGCCGAATTTTGAGCTTCCAAGGAGAGTAAATTAATTGCGGCTTCCGCCTGCGCGATCGCTTTTTCGGCTGCTTCCCTGTTCGCCCTGGGTTGTGGGAGTGCAAGTTCGAGTTTGGGCGATCGTTGGTTCCACCACCAATACCCGGCACCGGCAGCAGCCAAGCCGATGAGTGCCGTTTCGCCCATTTCTGAACCTGAGTGCTGGAGAGTTTCCAACAGCCATAGCGCTGCTGAAAGTCCTATTCCGCCTATCAAAATCGGTCGCCGCAAGTTAAGTGTCATTTTTTCCTTCCTGTGGGTATTGTCGCCAAGCTTAACCTGTGCGGGCTTGACCTTGTTCCCTATATTCCATCGTACCTCTGTGGCATCCAAATTGGCAGGTGGGCAATCCGACTTTTGGCGATCGGGATTTGCGGCTTGTTGTACGATCGACTTTTGGCACTTCTACAAATGGGAAATTAAGGACTAAAGTCCTCATTACAAACTGGGAGTTTTTTATATGACAATGGGGGATTAAGGACTAAAGTCCGAACGATCGAACGGGGAGTTTTTTACATGACGATATAAAAATTATTAGTTGGTTTTTCCTCTGTGTTTGATCATGCTTGAAACTGTCATCTGTAGATTGATTTCACTTCGGATTGAGGCGTTTAGAAATTTGGTTAGTTATGCCGCTGACAATTGCGCCGCCCATCAGAATGCCGAGGGCGGGATTAAATACGGGCTGCCACAGACTGTACCATAAATCAAAACCGAGATTCACTCCGGTCGATCGACCCACTACGGCGATCGCAAACCACCCAAAGCTGGCAAAGACGAAAAATACATCAGCTACTAGAATGAAATTGAGCAAATTGAGAAATTTATCTTTCATTTTTGAGCGTTCCTTGAGACTGCATATGTGTCAACTTTTGGCAAGCGGTTGGTAGTGGGGCTGATTGATAGCTGCAACAGGCGATCGAATCAAGATAAAATATCATTCAATTGTTGTCGCACACTTCTGGTCAAAATATGGTTCGCTATACACTTCCTCAAAGCCCCGAAATTATTTTAACTGTCAAAGGGAAAGATTCAGCGAAAGCCCGCGAAGAAGCGATGGATAAGCTGATGCTGCTGATGGATGAAGGCAAGCTGCCCACGGAACTTGTAGAAGGATTTGGGCCCAAGCAGTTTGTAGAAGTTAGGGATATCGAAGATGCTGCGTCTGACGGTGAAGACGCGATTACTGAAGCTGTGCAGATTTTGAGCAATTTGGCAAGTCTCAAATTGAAAGTGATGGAATCCCGCGAAGAAGCACTCAAAATCCGGGCGGCGATCGACATTTTGTTTACAGATGAGGCTGTGACTGCCGAGGAAATTTCCAGTCTCAAAGACGGTTTCAAGGTTCTCAAAAACTTCGCTCAAGCTAATGTCCGCTATCGAGATGCTAGGGGCAAAGCCGAGGTGGCGCGGGCAATTCTTGATGAAGCTTTGCAATCTGTCGAACCTGAAAACAAATCGCAGAAGTCAGCGAAATAGAGACAATCTTGGACGCACAAACTCTATCTGTAGGGTGCTTAGGTTGCACCTTACGGGCAACAGGTATCTCAGATCGCATCCGGTAGCATCGGAATTATTAATGCTACCGAAATCAGGACACTCAAGATGCCGTTTCGGGCGCGCCAGATTAATCTCGCCAGAAACGGCATCTTGAGTGTCCTCGCTGATCATTCCGATGCAACAGGAAACGATATCAAGCACGAGCACTCAAAATCAGAATAAATATTATGAACCAACAAACAGAAACTCTCAGAAACACGATGTCAGGCAGCCTTATGACGGCAAAAAATTTAGGTTATGAACCGAAAACTGTGATTGATGTCGGTGCGGCATTGGGGACTTTCAACCTTTATGAAACTTTCCCCGATGCGCGACATTTGTTGATTGAGCCGATCGCCGAAAATGAACCTTATCTCGCCAAAATTTGCCGCCACCTCAAAAGTGCAGAATATATCATTGCCGCTGCTACCAAACAATCAGGAGTTTTCACCCTTAACATCAGTCCCGATATGGTGCACTCTTCGATTTCCGAAGGTGTCAATGCTGACAACCGCAATCCTTATTTGAGGAACATACCAGCAATTACGCTTGATGAAATATGCAGGAAAAAACAATTACCAGGCCCGTATTTAATTAAAGTTGATGTAGACGGACTAGAATTAGATGTTTTAATGGGAGCAACTCAGATATTGCAGCAGACAGAATATGTCATTGTCGAAGTTTGTTTGTTCGCTCAAATGTATGATATAGTTCATTTTATGAAATCCCAAGGATTTGTAGCCTACGATATTGTAGACTTAGGATATCGCCCGACTGATGCAGCTTTGTGGCAAGATGACATGGTTTTTGTTAAGGAATCGGGTCAATTTAGAAAAGATACCCATTACGCGACAGGACAGCAGGATATTCAAGTGCTTGACTCGTATCTCAAAGCGTATCGAGAAAATTTAATCGCACATATTGACACTCATTACAGCGACCCTGTAGAGCCGGAATCACAGGTCAGTCAAGCGGTTTTGGGCGAGGGATATGTGATCATTTAATAAACTAAGTAGGTGGGTACAAATAAACAGTAGATGGGGAGGGCGGGTTTTGCCTTCAAAAACTG
>JAJAYT010000034.1 GCA_026786085.1 Microcoleus sp. CAN_BIN18
ACGCCACCAACGGCGCTGGGGACGGGGTGCGAGTTGATTTTTGTTATCGTCGGAGTTAGTCATGGGTGTTTCTCAGAAATCAGAGAATTGAGGAATTAAGGGAATCAGCCAATTTTAGACAGGTATAATTTCTGTGATTCGCCAGTGTGCCTTCTGCCTTTGGTAGACTCAGAAGTGAGGTCGGAAGTGCCGATCGATCCAACTTCAAGACTCGCGCCCCCACTCCGGGGCAGACTCCAGAAACCTTAACCGAACTTAATCAAAACACGGCACACTACCTAAAACCCACAGATCCAACTCCCCAACTCCTCTCCACCCGCGCGTCTAAGCTAAGTAGAGTCAATCTCAAATCGATACAAAGAGGGCAGATTCCAGAAACCTTAACCGAACTTAATCAAAACACATCACACTACCTAAAACCCACATCTCTAACTCCCCCACATCCTCAAAGGTTCCCACGCGTGCAGGATACATAGTCAAGCTAAAATCTAAAATCGACAGATTGATGGCCCGATCGCTTCTAAGATAAAAAAACGGTGGTTAAGAAGGTCTTTAAAACTTATGCGAGTGTTCGTCTTACTCTTCAATGCCCGCACCGAGAATGAGGGAATTCATACCATTCAACTCGGCTCACGTAACAAAGTTCTGATGTTTGAGTCAGAAGACGACGCCACCCGCTTTGGCGTGATGTTGGAAGCTCAGGATTTTCCAGAGCCCGCTGTCGAGGCGATCGACGATGACGAAATTAAGGAGTTCTGCGATAGTGTTGACTATGATTGGGAATTAGTGCCAGCGGGCGCACTGGCGATTCCGCCAGAAGACAATGTAACACAGACTGAGTGGCAAATAGAGGGGCAGTCGCAACCGGAGTCACAGCCGGAGTCGGATTCTGATGTTTCCCAAGACGAACTGGATTCTATGCGCCGCCGACTCGAAGGACTTTTGTAAGAGTCAGCAGTCATTAGTCAACAGTCATGAGTCAGTAGTCATGAGTCAACAGTCATGAGTCAGTAGTCATGAGTCAGTAGTCATGAGTCAACTTGAATTGCATTCATTCGCCTCAAGATTTGAAAGGTATCTGCGTTTATCTGCGTTTATCTGCGGTTTTCCTCTAAATCAATGACCAATGACCAATGACCAATGACCAGTGACCAATGACCAGTGACCAATGACCAATGACCAATGACCAATGACCAATGACCAATGACCAATGACCATTAACAACTGAGAAAAGATGAAAAATTTGGAAGAACGGGGGCATTTGCTGACGGAACAGGTGAATGCCAACAGCGCCAACTTAGACCAACTCAGTTCGATCGAATTAGTGGACTTATTCAACCGGGAAGACGCGCAAACCTTAAGTGCGATCGCCGGTGCGCGCGAACACTTAGCACGGGCGATCGACATTGCAGCCGAGTCTCTGCGTCAAGGAGGCCGCCTGTTTTACGTCGGTGCGGGGACTTCCGGGCGTTTGGGGGTGCTCGATGCCGCCGAGTGTCCGCCCACCTTCTGCACGCCACCAGAGCTAGTACAGGGCATAATTGCCGGGGGTGCGGGGGCTTTGGTGCGGAGTTCCGAGGATTTGGAAGATCGGGCCCAGGATGGGGCTGAGTCGATCGCCCACCGTCATATTACCAACTTAGATGTGGTTGTCGGAATTACGGCTGGGGGCACAACGCCCTTTGTAGCGGGTGCTTTACACGCGGCGCGCCAGCGGGGAGCGAAAACCGTGTTTATCGCCTGCGTACCAGTCGAACAGGTGAATTTTGAGGCTGATGTGGATATTCGGTTGTTGGTTGGCCCGGAGATAGTCGCAGGTTCGACGCGCTTGAAAGCTGGTACTGTGACAAAAATGGCTTTGAATATTATTTCGACTGGTGTAATGGTGAAGCTGGGAAAGGTTTACGGCAATCGGATGGTTGATGTGGCGGTGACTAATCAGAAATTGCGCGATCGGGCTATACGGATGTTACAAGATTTGACTGATTTGAGTCGGGATGAAGCGGGTTTTTTGCTGGAAAAAAGCGGCAAGTCTGTAAAGCTGGCTTTGATGATGCACTGGACTGGTTTGGAGAAGGGAGAGTGCGATCGAATTTTGGGCGAATTTCAAGGTAATTTGCGATCGGCAGTAGCATCAATACAATTGTAAAGTGTGATTGCCAGGAACGTTAGCGAAGTGATCCGAAGGAAAGAAGACTCGGCGGTTGAAACCGCGTCTATACAAACAAAACCCGCCTCCGCGGGTTGAAGATTCGACGGTAACTTGTTCCCAGGCCATGAGCCTGGGAACAAGTAATATTTCGCTTCCTAAATTGCACTCACAAAAACAGAAGATGCAAGCTGACTTTGACTTACACCCTGCACGATGCCCAAATAATTGCTCCCCGACTTAATCGCCGTAGAAGCGACACTTGCGCCTCCATCCAACTGCAAACTCACAGCTTCAAAAGTCAAGTTGGCAAATCCGATACCGTCAGTCAAACCAATCTTATCTCCAGCCACAAAATCGGTAATCACATCCGCATTAATTAAAGTAGCCGAAGCAGACAAACCTCCTCCTAGAATAAACGTATCATTTCCAGCACCGCCGGTCAGAATGTCTTGCCCGCGATCGCCCGCCAACACATCGTCGCCGTTACTGCCAATCAAGATATCGTTTTCCTTGCCGCCGCGAATAGTATCATTGCCGTCAGATCCGATTAGTCGATCGTTATCGTTATTGCCGCTGATAAAATCATTACCAACACCACCATCAATTAAATCTGAATCTTTGCCGCCCGATAAGCTGTCATCACCACCAGCACCGTTAATTGTATCCGCACCTTGCATCCCATTCATAATATCAACTCCCGCTCCACCCGTGAGATTATCTTTGCCGGAAAGGGCAAAAATTGGCAATCCCGCAGCAGTTGCAGGTATTTGAGAATCGCCACTATCTGATAGGAAATAATTGCCACCGCTGGCTGTATTCTTGGGTGCTGTCGTCGGGGTGCCGTCCCCTGTAGCATTGGGTATGGGCGAAGTAATCGAGACTAATGTGCTGGGTGTAGGAGTTGGAGTTGGAGTTGGTACGGGTGTAGGAGTTGGAGTTGGAGTTGGAGTTGGAGTTGGAGTTGGTGCGGGATTGATACTACCGTCAAGGGAAGTAGCAAAAACTTGTGTCCAATAGTGATTGAAATTTACACTACCAGTATCGTTGGCTAAGAAATAGTAACCAATGCCAATTTCTTTCAGATTCGGGTTAAGAATGTTCGTGCGGTGGCCGCTGCTGTTCATCCACGATGATATAACTGCTTCGGGTGTAGACGATCCGGCTGCGATGTTTTCTGCCGCCGATGAGAATTTATAGCCCGTTGCAGTAATCCGACTTCCCATTGACGAACCATCTTTTCCGGTATGGGAAAAGAAGTCTTGTACTGCCATGTTTTGGGTGTGAGTTGCCGCCGTATTTAACAACTGAGTATTTAAGCTTAAGGGGGGCAAACTCAATTTGCTGCGTTCGATATTGGTAAGTTCTAAAACTCTATTAATAAAGTTTTGATTGGTTGGACTTGGTGCGACTTGAGAGGCCGATCGCTCTCCTGTTAAAATGTCCACAGACTGAGAACCGGAATTTGGTAATTGTTGAGGCATGGGAATAATCAATTGTTTTAAGACTTGGTGAGAGCTGGTAGATGGCTTACCGTCTTAACGATAGTTTCCCCGATCGCTGGCTGGGTACAATTCCATAATTGTGTTCATCCGTGCCGCCGCTGTACTTGTTCTGATTATAGCTGTTGTCAAAGTGTGGATGTCAATAGATTTTAGATTATAAAATCACTCTTCATAAATCTACCGTTTAAATTAAGTAAATTCACTTACAAATTCACTCACACCGACAAAACTTACGTATTAACTCTATCTGTAGGGTGCGCAATGCGCACCGGGTGCATCTCAATGAATGTAAGGGCTCTCGCATTCCGGCAAAAAATATATTAAACATCGACCATATTTCTTGTGCAACAGGCCCGAAAGCTTGTTCAAAATTTGCTTTTGAGCAAGATGTCTATTAGTGAGAACCAGAGATTTACTGCCGGAATGCTTCGCCCCTACGAATATATTTACAAAACATATTATGCACCCGTGCACACCTTATTCCTACCTGTTCTGAATCTGATTCAAAAGTTTAAAAACACGCCTTAGCCTCCTGAGCAACTTGCTCAACGTCATCTTTGGCGAGAATTTCCAACGCCGCCTCTGCTTCTGCACCGCCCAACCGCCCCAAAGCTTGGGCGACTCTATAACGGATTTGCCAATCTGCATTAGAAGCGTAGGGAAGCAGCAGCGGCAACGCCCGTTGATCTCCCAATTCACCTAATGCGCTAATGGCAATGGTTTGGATCAATTCGTTTTCAGAACCCAGGGCATTTTCTAACATGGGAAAAGCTTTTGGATCGCCCATTTCTCCCAAAGCTGCGACGATGCTCAGTTGTACCAGCCATTCAGATGTACTGCTATAAACTTGCTCTAAGTCGAGTAAAGCATCGGTTAATTTCAAAGCGCCTAAAGCATCGGCTGCTGCTGCTTGCACGTCGGGTTCGGGGTCGTTGTGTAAGCAGTTTCGGAGTACCTCTAAAGCGTTCGGCAGATTCTGCGTGCCGAGGGTTGATACTTGGCTGACTGCTGCGTAGCGAACGCGGACGTTTTTGTCGCCGATCGCAATTTGAATCAAATTGTAGGCGATCGCGGGTTCTAGTTGCCGCAGTTGGTTGACACCTCGCAGCCTTTCACCAAAATCCTCGGAATTTAGCAATTGTTCGACAGATTCAGGAGTAATACTCATGGAATTTTAAAATTGGTAATTGAGAAGAAGGAAGAAGGAAGAAGGAAGAAGGAAGAAGGAAGAGGGAAGAAGGAA
>JAJAYT010000035.1 GCA_026786085.1 Microcoleus sp. CAN_BIN18
AACTCCGGCTGTAAATTCAACTCCGGCTGTATATTCAACTCCGGCTGTTGTTCTAACTCCGACTGTAAATTCAACTCCGACTATAAATTCAACTCCGACTGTGGTTCTAACTCCGACTGTGGTTCCAACTCCGGCTGTAAATTCAACTCCGGCTGTGCTTCTAACTCCGGCTGTAGTTCCAACTCCGGCTGTGATTCCAACTCCGGCTGTGATTCCAACTCCGGCTGTAAATTCAACTCCGGCTGTAAATTCAACTCCGGCTGTAAATTCAATTTCGATCGCAACCCAGCCACTTGATACTACAGAAATACAAGTGCCGATCGCACAATTAGTAACACCCGCACCCCAACCCTCAAATTTGGATGTAGAACAGTCTCAACGCCGCCAAACTCCAGCGCTAGACAATTCCGATATCGCGGCCTATCAAGTTTTAAATATCGATCGAAGTATTATCAGCCAGTTGCCCGTTATTCGCGTCGCACCAACGCAAAAAGCCAACCCTGGTGCTGATGCAGTTGATGGAGTTATGGGATATGTTCCGTCTCCCGATGGAATTTTTGAGCAAAATAATGTAAATAAAACTATTTTGGCACTTGAAAAAATTAGGAATCAAGAATTTTTAGAACATCTGGGCATAAAAGCCAACGACCTAGAGCAAAACCTCACAATTAATGACTTCCAAAAAATTTTACAAAATATCGAACGACAAACAAACAAGCGGTCTGCCATTGTCTATATAGTCTCACAAGAAAAACAATTAGAAATAATTATGCTTCCTCCCGTAGGGCCAGCGATTCAGTACAGCGTGCCCGAAGCTAACAGAGCAGCTTTACTCCCCGTTGTCAGAGACCTACGCAATGAAATCACCAATCCTCAAAAACGCAACAGTACCAGTTATCTAGCATCCGCTCAGCAATTATATAAATGGTCTTTTGGACGCATAGACAAAGACTTAAAAAAATTAGGTATCGATACCCTGCTGCTATCGGTCGATCCAGGGTTGCGAAGCCTGCCATTTGCAGCTTTACACGACGGCAAAGGCTTTTTAATTGAAAAATACAAGTTTAGTCTAATTCCCAGTTTCGTTTTGACAAATACTAATTATCAATCCGTTCGTAATGCCACAGTGCTACCTATGGGACGGTCGGAGTTTATCGACCAAAATGCCTTGCCCAGCGTACCTCTAGAATTACAGACTATTTCTGCTAGCTGGAATAGCCAATTTTTCCTCAATTCGAGTTTCACTTTAGATAATCTCAATTCGCAACACGCAGAGCGAGGGTTTCGGATCGTTCACCTAGCAACCCATGCTGAATTTCTTCCAGGAAAAGCCAGTAATTCTTACATTCAACTATGGAATTCCAAATTGTCGCTCGACCAGATGCAGAGTTTAAATTGGCGGAATCCCCAGGTAGAATTGTTAGTATTAAGTGCTTGTAGAACGGTTTTGGGCGATCGGGAAGCAGAGTTAGGTTTTGGAGGTTTAGCGATAAAATCTGGCGCTAAATCTGCCCTAGGGAGTTTGTGGTATGTTGACGATAGAGCCACTTTAGGGCTGATGAGTGAATTTTACCAGCAGCTTCAAGGATCGACTATTAAATCAGAAGCTTTGCAGCGCACTCAACAAGCAATGATTTCGGGTAAAGTCCGGCTGGAAAAGGGGGTGTTAGTGACAACAAACAACAAGTTAAATTTATCTGGTAATTCAGAACAACCAAACCAAAATTTTTCTCATCCTTACTATTGGAGTGGTTTCACAATGATTGGTAATCCTTGGTAAACTGCAATCTTGATTTTTCGCTCCGCCTTCTGCTATCAACAGAATATAATTCAATACGGTTCACTTAACATATTTATGCCCCGGAGATCCCCCTAAATCCCCCTTAAGAAGGGGGACTTTGAGGGCATTCTTGTCTCCCCCTTTTTAAGGGGTGTGCCAGGGATATCTGTCTTAAGTGAACCGTATTGTAATAGAACTAAAGCCAAAAAAACCGATTTATTCCAAAAATTGTCGATTTTTTAGACAAATATTCATACAGAAACCGGGTTTTTGGTTCCCTGTGCGTAAGTTCTGCATAATTAAGCTGGTGTACTAATAATTACCCACTGCATTAACTGCTGCCATTCAGGAGACTGAGCTAATAAATCCGTATCGAATTCATTTCCCGCATCCTGCGAAAATTCCGCGAAACATTCCGCCCAATTAATTACTGTTTCCACAGGCAAATAAGGCGTATAATTCCAAGAACGCTGCAAAAAATTTACCATTTCAACGGAATGACCGGTGCGGTGTAAATACCAAGCAATCCAAACTAAGGTACTGTACTTGATTTGCTTTTCCAACAAACGTATTTTATCCGGCAATTCGGGGCGGGAAAAAAAATTGTCCATGACTGCGGCGAGGGATTTAGCCTGCGGTAAACCTTTGTACATGGCACTTTGTTCGTGCTGCCGGTAGCAAACTGTTACTTGTCGCAGCCATTCTGTTTCGCATCCCATTAAAGCCAAACGTAGCGCTAAATCTGTATCTTCGGCTGGTGGAAATCGAGGGTCAAATCCGCCGGCGCGCTCTAACCAATGACGACGAAACATCATGGCGCTGGGTAATACTGGTTTCCAGCGCAGCCACATTTCTAAGTCTAATTTAGGCACGTTTTGCCAGGGTTTGACATCTTTTAGCGGTTCGCCTATACTATTAACTAGACGCCAGCCGCTATGGACTATTCCTAGATTTGGTTGCGCTGCAAAGACAGCGATTTGTGCTGCTATTTTGTCTGGTAAGAAGTAGTCATCTGCATCGAGAAAGGCGATGAATTCTCCTCGCGCTAGCTCAATGCCGCGATTTCTGGCGATCGACACTCCTTGATTTTGTTGGTAAATGTAACGAATTCGATCGCCATATTGGTCTAAAACTAATCTCGTGTTGTCTTGGGAACCGTCGTCTACTATAACAATTTCCCAGTCAGTGCTTGTTTGGTATAATACGCTATCTACGGCTTGGCCGATGTAATCCGCACAGTTGTAAGCCGGAATCACCACGCTGACCTGCGGGGTTCGAGCGATCGTAATATTACTCATAATCAATTATCTTAAACTCGATTGCATCTTGATTTTACAATTAATGTAGGGTGCGTCAGAGGCTGACGCACCCGATAAGCGATGCTTTTTGAGCATAATTTTGGTTTAAGAATTTGCCAAGGCAAGTTGCTGCGAATTTAGTACATCATGGCGAATTGCTAAAGGGTGGCGATCGCCTTTTACCTTTAAATACTTCTGGGCTACTTCCAAAACCTTTTCCGGGTTTGGCGGCTTGGTCAAGAAATCGGAAGCACCTGTCAATTTCGCTCGCGTGCGATCGATTATACTATCTTGACCAGTCAAAAACACGATCGGAGTGTCCCGAAAAGCTGGTGTTTTTCGCAAAAAATTGCACAAAGCAAAGCCGCTTGTCTTCGGCATCACCACGTCCATAAAAATCAAAGCAGGCTTCTGTTTGGCGATGATACCAACTCCCTGCATCGGGTCTTGAATTTTTAGGACTCGATACCCCGCGGGCGATAAAATTTGCTCTAAAAATTCGCATACCATCGGACTGTCGTCGATACACGCAATCAAAGGGCGAACAGGCCCAGCAATCGCCGCAGCCCAGCGCCACTGTTCTATAGGCGATGGCAAGTCTGGTACTGTTCGGAAATTTACTAAACCCTGCTTCATGTAATTCACTAGAGCGCGAGTTGCCACTGTCACGCACTGCTTTTTCTTGAATGCAATGTCCCAAAGAGTATTCTCGCCATTAAATACGTTAGCTAATGCGTTTAAAGAACTAGAACTAAACCGATTTTCCGGCGACTGGGCAGACACTTTTAACAGCGGTGCTTGTTCGGGTTCTACTAGCCATAAACCCATTGCTTTCCACTTCTGCCAAATTTGTTCTGTAGAACACAGAATTTGCTCTACTTCCGCTACAGACAACAGCAAAGAAGGAATAATTTTAGAAAAATATTTTTCGGACGGACGCCACTCCCGGCGCAAACCCGATTGACCGATTAGAGAAAAGAACACTTCCGAAACGCTGCTGTGGACGATCGCCTTAGCTTGTTCCAAGCTCATTTCGCTGGCAGCTACCCCTCGCTCTATTAGTTGATATTCCCACAGTTCCCCAGCATCAAGGTCTCTGAGATCGACTTGAAAATTTCGACAGTGTTGCCCGATCCCCCTATACCAGCGCCTCGCCCTGTGCGCTCCCCCTGTGGCATAAACCAAACAACCCCGAAAAAAGTAAAGTTGCCACTGTTGTTCGCCTTGTTCTAGCAGCAGTTTCCCCGTTGCTTGTTTCTGGCTGAGCACTGCCAGAGTATGAGACAGCATTTTGTACCCGATTGCGGTAGCAGACATATCAACTCGCATCCCCTGTCCTCCCGTTTTTCCTATTATATAGCTGCTGAGTTGTGGAAGAAAACAGTAATATTACTGAATTTTCATAAATACAAAGAATTAATGCTGCAAGTTCACCCCCTGTGGTACTGATCCCATCAGGAGTTTTAGCCATGAAGATACAGGGCCTATTTGCACCATTAACTAATAAATAAAATCTTGCTTCTGATTAATAGCTAATTCTTGTCGCTATCTTTGGGAGGTACTGGATCGTAACCTCCTGGATGAAAAGGATGACAGCGCAAAATCCGCTTGACGGCGAGCGCTGAGCCCCGCGCCGCCCCAAATCTTTCTACGGCTTCGATCGCGTATTGCGAACAAGTTGGGTGAAATCTACAGGCGTTAGGCAAATAAGGAGAAATCCCCATTTTGTAGCCTCGGATTAATCCGATGAGCAATATTTTCATAATTTTGACCTCAGCGCTTGATTAGATTAATGGCAAAATCTTGTTCCGTACCTATTCTTATTATTGCCTCTGGGATAGCTAAAACACAATTTGAGGAGACAAGATGGTACTTGTTTCTGAGTTTGCCACTTGACCCATACCTAAAAAATTACCATCTCGATCGTAAACTTGCAAGGGATAGGGAGGTTCAGGTATGGGGTTGTCGGGGGGATTGTTGCTACTTTCCTCCCCTGCTACGGGCGTTTCGGGAATCGGGAGGCGCTGTCCTTGAAACCAGCGTTTGGTATATTCAGGCGAAAGGACGATCGCGCCTAAGTGTCCCAAAACCGCCGATGGCAAAATCGGGCTGAATGTATTTTCCTCCAATTGCAGTTCTAATTCTTCAAAACTGAGACTTTGGTCGATCGAGAAACCACTACTTTCGGTACGAGTCAAAGTAGCCAAAGTACCGCCTGTATTCAAGAGTGCACCCAAATCCCGGGCGATCGCCCGAATGTAAGTACCGGCCCCACAGGCGATCAACAAATCCAATTCCGGAAAATCACCCGATCGCCAATCCAAGATTTCGAGCCGAAAAACCTCGACATTCCTAGCAGCAACTTCCACAGTTTCGCCTTTTCTAGCTAACTCATAAAGTCGTTTTCCTCCCACCTGAACCGCACTAAAACTCGGCGGAAATTGCTCGATTTTGCCGATAAATTTTGGCAGTGCAGCTTGCACTTTTTCTAAACTCAACTCCGGCACCGGTTGAGAATGGATAATTTCTCCTTCTAAATCGTCCGTAGCGGTAGTTAAGCCAAACCGAATCGTACCTTGGTAAGCTTTGTTGTGTTGGAGGAATTGCAGCAGTCTGGTCGATCTGCCCAGGGCGATCGGTAAAACTCCAGTCACAGTCGGATCGAGGGTTCCTCCGTGTCCGACTCGCTTGAGTTTCAATAGTCGGCGCACTCGCCCCACACAGTCGTGAGATGTCATGCCCGCAGGTTTGTTGAGATTCAGAAAACCATCGATAGTCATTAGTTAGTTGTTAGTTGTTAGTTGTTAGTTGTTAGTTGTTAGTTGTTATATCAATTCCGGTTGTATTGGAATAATATAGAGGAGACGGCAGTGCCGTTTCCCTACCATGAGTAATTGTAGGGACACGGCACTGTCGTGTCCTAATTTCGGTAAGATTAATAATTCCGATGCTACCGGATTTGATATTATTTGTTATTAGCTTTCCTGTCAACAGTCAACAGTCAACAGTTAACCGTCAACAGTCAACAGTCAACCGTCAACAATTCCGAATCAAAAAATAAAGTCCGCCTGATTGATAGCAGAGGGGGCAACTCCCAATAAAGTAGCCAGAGTTTCCTTGGTGCTTGTAAGCTGAATAATTGTACTTGGCGAAGTTCCCGCCCCGGCGGAAATCGTGAGTTGATTAAAGGTGAGGCCGGCATTCAACCGAATTCGATCGCTGACATCAGTAAAATCTGTAATCACATCTGCCTCTGTCAAACGCCCGATCGCAAACGTATCATTTCCGACGCCGCCAGTTAAAGTATCTCGGCCGCGATCGCCCGATAAACAGTCATCGCCAATGCCGCCCAACAGGGAGTCATCGCCGGCTCCCCCAAACATCGTGTCATTACCAGCGCCGCCCAACAAAGTATCGCTGTCTTGGTTGCCAAACAGCAAATCATTGCCCTCGTCACCGCTTACCGAGTCAGCACCTTTGCCGCCGTAGACAGTATCGTCGCCCGCATTGCCGAAAATGCTGTCGCGGCCCGCACCGCCGAACAGAAAATCATTGCCGTCGCCGCCCAGAATTGAGTCATCGCCAGCGTCGCCGTAAAGGGAATCATTTCCCCCCAAGCCGAAAATTCTGTCAGGGCCGCCCAAACCAAATATCAAGTCAGCGCCCGCTGTACCGCTGAGGGAGTCGGGGCCGCTGGTGCCGCGAGTGCCGGCTGCACCTCCGGGACTGGTACCGCTGGGAGTTGGGGTAGTGATTCTGGGAATGGGCTGAGATGGTGATGCTGGTGGCATGATTGTTAAGAAGCGTAGAAATTTCCAACTCTAATTTAGCTTAAAAGCGGAAGCGATAAGCTCGCCAACCGCCCAGATCGGAAATATCGATCGCACCTGCGACAGCATAAGATTCGCACAAAAAGCCCTGCACCGTGGAGCCGTCCTCCAACATTAGCGTACCGATTCCCAGCGGCGGCGGAATTTGAGCGACAAATCGGCCGAAAGCTGCGATCGACAACTCCCAAACTTCCACCTCGATCGCGCTACCGCCCTCTGACTGACGCACCAATCCCGGCTTCGGAATAGCTGTCCCAGTCAAAGCGTACAGCTTGTAAATCGGGCTGGTACGGCAGGCGCGCACCAAAACTCCTCCGAGTTCGATTAGTTGATAATTCAGCGGTTCACCGCTCAAATGAGCGCCAACCACGGCAAGTTTGACTCGTTTTTCTGAGGAAACTTCTGGTGCGATCGCGAATTCCGGGACTGTTGGCAGCGCCTGGCCGGTTGCGCCCAAAGTTCCGCCCAAGCTAGCGTGGAAAGCAGCTCCCAGGCGGCAGAGCGATAAATCGTGCCACGCCGGAGCCATCAATGTCAATCCTGCGGGCAATCCGTTGCTTTGAAACCCGCTGGGAACTGCGATCGCGCACAAATCGAGTAAATTGGCAAAGTTCGTGTAGCGCCCGAGATTGGTGTTGAGGGCGATCGGCGCGGCTGCAACTTCTGCGACAGTATAAATCGTACCAGTTGTGGGAACAGCCAAAACATCCATTGACTGCCACTGAATTTCTGACAAATGGCGGAGTTCTGCCAATCGGTACGACGCGCGGTAAGCAGAGACAGCATCGTAGCGTTTGCCGCTACTGATTATTTGATAGACGATCGGATCGATCGCCTCTGGGTGCGCCTCCAGGAAATCGCCGATCGCGGCCAACCTTTCTGCTACCCAAGGGCCGCCGTAGAGCATTTCGGCAGCATCCGCAAAGGGTTTGAAGTCAATAGGTGCGATCGTGCAGCCCAAGGATTGCAAGCGCGCGATCGCCTCTCGGTAGAGCTGTTCGGCTTCTGCATTCCCGAAAAATTCCAGTTCGCCGTCTGCGGGAACTCCCACCCGTAAGCGGGATAAATCCGGCAAAACTTTCGTTTCAGGGTGACGAGAAAACGCATCCTCAGCATCAAAACCGCTGGCTACTTGCAGCACGGAGGCCGCATCCGCACAGGTGAGAGCGAACACAGAAACGCAATCGAGCGATCGCACTGCCGGAAGTAGGCCGCGAGTGCCGATCGAGCCGCAAGTTGGCTTCAGCCCGACAATGTTGGTAAAAGCAGCGGGAACCCGCCCCGAGCCTGCGGTATCGGTACCCAGAGCAAAACTCACCAATCCGGCGGAGACTGCTGCGGCGGAACCGGAACTCGATCCGCCCGGGATGTAGCGCCGATCGAACGGATTGCGGCAAACTCCATAAGGCGTGCGGGTTCCCACTAATCCTGTGGCAAATTGATCCATGTTTGTTTTGCCGATCGCGATCGCACCTGCCGCGCACAGGCGCTCTACGACTGCGGACGATCGCGCTGGAGTGCGAGCAAACTGCGGACATCCCGCCGTCGTGGGAACGCCCGCCCAATCGAGATTATCTTTGATCGCAAACGGTATTCCGTAGAGCGGCAACTGCTGCGGGTCGAGGTTTTGCAAGGCTTTGGCGCGTTCGATGGTTTCTGCCCGGGGTGCTAAATAAATCCATACTGCCGGGTCTGCATAGCGTTCGATCCGATCGTATACTTGAGCGATCGCATCTGCGGGCGCGATCGAGCCTGTGCGGTAGCGATCGAGCAGCGAATTAATGTCTAGACTGTTGCTGTCGTTAATTTTTGCCATAATCCACCGTCAGTCGATTTTAGATTTTAGATTTTAGATTTTAGATTGAAGAGTTGACTTCACAGGCTGTGTTTGGCGATCGCTATTACTCACGCCCAGAGTACCATTCTCTCTTAACAGGCAAGATGCCTGTTCCACAAAGAGTGTATTTCTTTCTTCTTGTGGGGTGGGCATCCTGCCCGCCCATAAAAGGCTTATTGAGAATTGTGGAACATCTCAGTTATTACAAATAGGATGTTAGTTTACCGCATTGTCGATCGCCTCCGCATCTAGTCTAGGGCGATCGAACTATTTCTCAATAAATATTCAATTCTTGTCTTGCGGGTTTTGTCAGTGTGTGGGCGTAAACTTCGCGATTTCCAACCGCGCTGTTTAATCTTCCAAAAACTTTAATTTGACAAATCCCAGAAAAACCGTTTTTTGTAACATTTTACACATTTTCGCATCAAGTTTGCTGTTACCGTTTGAAACGTAGCAATCTAGTAGGATTAGACCCTACAGTATGCTTACCTTTCAAAAAGCTAAGTGCATTGCTGTTAGTGACAGTCTCGCATAACTCCTTGGGTTGCAAACAGGACTTACACAGACAAAAACCGAAAAAATTTAACAGCTTCTAGGGTTCCGATTTGAATCAGTTTCTAACTCAGCTTAGACAGTTCAAGTGCTGGTCCGAGAGAAGCAGACTGGTTCTCCCAAGATTTTAATTTTAGGGAAACACTAGCCAGTTACACGGCGGGATAAAAGCCCGGGAGAAACGCGATCGGTCAGCAAGACTCGGTTCGTTAACTCTCGGGCTTTATCCTTGTATATCAAGGGGTTTGCGGGAGCTAAGGAAGCCAACGAAGGTGCAAAAGCTCGATCGACATATTCACCTCTAACCAGCAACCAGAATATGCTATGAATATCCGATATTACTCCCCAAAAATAACGCGATCGCCATTATCCTACTGCGCCCTATTTTTCATCACCTTGTTTTTCGCTGTTGGCTGCGTCAACCCGGCAATTTATATCAAAACCACGACAGAAACCGAAGCAGCTTCTTCAGTAAGTGCTGATGCAGTTCGCCTCGGATTTAGCGCGTGGCCAGGCTGGTTCCCTTGGCAAATTGCCAAAGAACAAAAGATATTTGAAGCCAACAATGTTGCTGTAGACTTAAAATGGTTTGACGGCTACTTAGAATCGATCAGCACCCTCACAGCAGGACAGATAGATGCTAACAGCCAAACCCTCGGCGATACAGTAAACTCTATATCCGGTGGTGCCGATCAAGTAATTGTTTTAGTCAACGACAACTCGACGGGAAATGACAAAGTTATTGTCGCCGAAGGCATCAATTCCGTTGCCGATTTGAAAGGGAAAAAAGTTGCAGCAGAAGAAGGTACAGTAGATCACTTTCTATTACTGTTAGGCTTGAGAAAAGCAGGTTTATCAGTGCGGGACATTCAATTTGTGCCGCTGGAAACAGGCAAAGCTGCGGCGGCTTTTGTCGGAGGACAAGTCGATGCGGTGGCAGTATTTGCGCCGTTTACCACGCAGGCATTAAAGCGAAAAAACAGCAAGGAACTGTTTAGTTCAAAAGATTTTCCGGGGGCGATTTCCGACCATTTGGTATTCACGCGAAAGTTTGTCAGCGAACACCCCGATCGAGTGCAAGCCCTGGTCAATTCATGGTTTGCAACATTGGAATACATGAAAGCAAATAAAGAGAAATCTTACGAGATTCTAGCCAACCGCGCCGGAGTCAGCGTAGAGGAATACAAAGAATATGAAAACGGCACTAAGATATTTACAGTCGAGGAAAACTTGAAAGCCTTTCAACCGGGAAACGACATGACATCGTTGCAGTTTGCGGCGGCCGAAATGACTAAATTTCTCGTAGATGTAAATTTAGCAAAAACCCAACCAGATATCAGCAAATTATTTGACGATCGCTTTATCAAAGCTTACGCCGAAGGTAAAAGCTAAAAGGTAGAAAGTAAGCAAATCGCAAATAAATTAAAATTTCACAAATATTCTTTCTGGGATTGCCTAAATCACTCAAATTACTCGATTAACCGTTCTGCAATTAAATCATGCCACCAAATTCCGAACCGCGATCGATCCAATCCCACCTCAAGCAAAAAAGCCTAAATCCCACCATTTTCTGGCGGATTGCGGAAGAGATACCAAAACCCCTCAATATTGGGTTAACAGTAACATCGATCGCACTGCCGCTGCTGCTGTGGTGGCTAGTAACAACCTTCGCCAACGTAGACCCCAAATTTTTGCCTTCCCCCGGCAAAGTTTTAGAGGCATTTGGTAGGCTGTGGAACACTCGCGAACTTTTGAAAGACACAGTAGCGAGTTTGTGGCGGGTGGGAGTCGGCTTTCTGTTCGCCTTGCTTTTTTCCATACCAATTGGCGTGCTGATGGGCAGTTTTCCCAGTATTCGCGCCTTGCTGGAACCCATGTTCGGCTTGATGCGATATATGCCCGCACCAGCATTCATTCCCCTATTAATTCTCTACTTGGGAATCGGCGAAGAACCCAAAATAATGCTGATATTTATCGGCGTCTTTTTCTTCAATTCGCTGATGGTGATGGATACAGTCAAGTTTGTTCCAAAAGACTTGATCGAAGCTACTTATATGTTGGGCGGGAATCGCTGGGAAATCCTCACTCAAGTTATTTTTCCCCACGTTTTGCCGGGAATTCTTGATGCTAGCCGCATCAACCTAGCTGCGGCTTGGCAATTGGTAATTGTCTCGGAATTGATTGCTGCAACTGAAGGCTTGGGCCGCCGCATCAGTGTCGCAGGTCGATTTCTCCGAACCGATGAAATTTTTGTGGGGCTGATTGTCATTGGGGCGATCGGGCTGACTTTTGATTTACTTTTTCAATATCTGTTGCGGGTTTCTTGTAAATGGTCAAGTCAGAAACAGTAAGCAGATGTTAGATAAATCTTGGTCTAAAAATTCTGTTCGTAGTGAGGACTTTAGTCCTCATAAAGAAGGACTAAAGTCCTCACTACGAACCAATTTAGTTCTCAGAAAGAAGGACTGAAGTCCTCACTACGAACCAATTTAGTCCTCAGAAAGAAGGACTGAAGTCCTCACTACGAACCAATTTTGTACAATACGGAGAATTTACTCATGTTTCTGCAAATCAATAATCTGCACAAAAACTTTGAAACTAAAAATGGTAAATTAGTTGTCCTCAAGGACATTAATATGAGCATCAAGCAAGGTGAATTTATTTGCGCGGTAGGCGCATCCGGTTCTGGCAAATCTACTCTGTTGAGGCAGATTGCGGGATTGGACAAGCCGACAACAGGGGAAGTTAAAATTGATGGCAAGGAAGTTGTTTCGCCTGGGCCGGATCGAGGTATGGTATTTCAGCATTACACTCTTTATCCTTGGATGAACGTGCAGGAAAATGCCGAGTTTGGCCTCAAACTTCAAGGCTTGTCCAAGCAAAAGCGGCGCGAACAAGCAAGCTATTATTTGAGTGTGGTAGGATTGACGGAGTTTGCGAAGTCGTTGCCGAAGGAATTGTCGGGCGGGATGAAACAGCGGGTGGCGATCGCCCGCGCCCTCGCTTCTGAATCTAAAGTGTTATTAATGGATGAACCTTTCGGCGCATTGGATATCCACACTAAAGAATCGATGCACGAATTCATGCTCGATTTGTGGCGCCGCACTCAGATTACAATCTTTATGATTACCCACGATGTCGAAGAAGCGGTGTTTCTTTCCAATCGAATTTATGCTTTGGGCGCTCGTCCCGGTACAGTGAGAAAGGAAATGTCGATTAATTTGCCCGATCGCACTCCCAGCGTTAAACGCCACACCCAATTCCACGATTACCGCGACGAACTCATGGATTTGATGCGGAAACACGGACAGGAAGCAGTTGCAATAGCCGCTTAAATAAACATAGGTTTGCAGTTGCGTGGCGTTGCGATCGCGCTAAGAGTGCAACCGCAAACCTATGTAAGTGGAAATAAATATTACTTTGGGAGAGGGCGGGTTTGGCAGCGACAAGATAATATTGTTTTGTTTCGCTAAACTATCTCAATATATCAGGAGGAATTCATGGTGCAACTATCGATCGACAAAAACTCACAAATCGATTCAAGCCTAGTATTAATCCAAGAAACCGTACCGGGCGGCGCGTACTGGTCGGGAGTCATCAAGCGGGGAAACACCCTGCGAATCACCGATTTAGAAGGCTCTTGCGGCGTTTCCATGCTGTGTTACAATGCCGACAATGCGATCGAACGCTTCAACGCAGCAGACACCGCCAAAATTCAATTCAACGCCTTTCTCAAACAAGGCACAGTCATCTACACAGACATGGGACGCATCCTATTTTCGATCGTCCAAGACACCTCCGGCTGTCACGATTTGCTAGCAGGATGCAGCAACGCCATTAGCAATGCCAAAAAATACGGCGAAGGAGACTGGAAAAACTCCCGCGACAACTTCCTCAAAGCCCTAAGTCGTTGGGGTTTAGGCAAAAAAGACATCATGCCAAACCTTAACTTATTTACTCGAATTGCCGTCAAACCAGACGGCACGATGGAGTTTCGCGAAGGCTGCGAAAAACCAGGTAGTTTTATCGATTTACGAGCCGAAATGAACGTATTAACAATTATCTCAAACTGCCCCCACATCCTGCATCCGGGTTACATTTACGATCCAAAACCCATCCAAATTCAGATTTGGAACTCCCCCGCACCCGCAGCAGACGACTTGTGCCGCACCGCCAACCCGGAAGCTGTGCGCGGCTTCACCAACACCGATGCTTTGTTCCTGCAATAAACTCGATTCCACAACTCAGTCTTGTCCGCGTTAATCCAATACGCTTGGGTTAAGACAGATCCCCCCTAGCCCCCCTTAAAAAGGGGGGGACAAGAATCTTATCAAAGTCCCCCTTCTTAAGGGGGATTTAGGGGGATCTCCGGGCAATAAACAGTGTTAACAATTGCGTATTGCGCGTTAATCTGCGGCAAAAAATCCTGCACTTCCACCACCAAAAGTGAACCATGACTGCAAATACCCAACAAATCCTCGATCCCAAAAAAGCCATTTACAACGAAGTTTTACCAGCCCGACATCCTTGGTCTCGCGTCATCAAAAAAGGACAGATTCTGCGGATTGTAGATTTAGGCGGAAATCAAGCAGTAGACTTTTTAGTTTACAATGCCGATGACCCTTCCGAACGCTATAGCGCCCCCGATACGATCGTCAATCAAGGCAACATTTTTGTCACGACAAACAGCCAACTCCTTTCCAACGAAGGGCGCACCATGATGACCATAATTGCTGACTCCTGCGGGCGGCACGATACCTCCGGCGGCGCGTGTAGCTGCGAGAGTAATTCGGTGCGGTTTGGACTCGACAAAAAATACCAGCACGCCTGCGTTGAAAATTTCCTCGCCGCAATTCTTCCCTACGGTTTGGGCAAACGAGATTTGGTCAGCAATATCAACTTTTTTATGAATGTTCCAATTAGCGAAGATGGCACGCTGGAAATTGTTGACGGCATCTCAGATCCGGGAAGTACAGTTGATTTGCGAGCCGAAATGAATGCTTTGGTTGCGATTTCTAATTGCCCGCAAATGAACAATCCTTGCAACGCTTACAATCCCACGCCGATTCAGTTGATTGTTTGGGATTCCGTGTAACCGGAAAATACCAGGTTTGTAGTGAGGACTTCAGTCCTTCTTAATGAGGACTAAAGTCCTCACTAAAAACTAACTTTATCAAAGTTTGTAGTGAGGACTTCAGTCCTTCTTGATGAGGAATAAAGTCCTCACTAAAAATTACAAATTACAAACTACAAATTACAAATGTTTAACAAAGTTCTGATTGCCAATCGCGGCGAAATTGCCTGCCGAATTATCCGCACCCTCGATCGCCTCGGAATTGCTTCGGTAGCAGTATATTCAGAAGCAGACGCGCGCGCCCAGCACGTTTTCGCCGCCAGCGAAGCCGTTTGTATCGGCGCAGCAGCCGCAGCCGAGAGTTATTTGCGGTTCGATCGCATTCTGGAAGTTGCGCGCCAAACAAAAGCCCAAGCAATTCATCCGGGTTACGGCTTTTTGAGCGAAAATGCAGAATTTGCAGAAGCTTGTATCAGCGAAAATATTGCATTTATCGGCCCGACTCCAGCTCAGTTGCGCTGCTTTGGATTGAAGCACACCGCGCGAGAAATAGCCGCTGCAAATCAGGTGCCGCTAACTCCCGGAAGCGAACTTTTAGCAAGCTTGGATGATGCCCAAAGGGCTGCTGGGGCGATCGGCTATCCGGTGATGCTCAAAAGTACCGCAGGCGGCGGCGGTATCGGTTTGCAGGCTTGTTTTGGCGATCGAGATTTAGCAGAAGCATTTGAAAAAGTACAGCGTTTGAGTCAAAGCAATTTTAAACAAAGCAGCGTTTTTTTAGAGAAATACATTCAAACAGCCAGGCACATAGAAGTCCAAATCTTTGGAGATGGCAAAGGAAGTGTCATAGCCTTGGGCGAGCGAGATTGTTCGGTGCAGCGGCGCAATCAAAAAGTAATTGAAGAAACTCCCGCCCCTGCTATTAGCGACGAACAGCGAAATCAGTTGTACCGTGCAGCCGTGCGGTTGGGAAAAGCAGTAAATTACCAGTCAGTCGGTACTGTTGAATTTGTATTTGATGTCGATGCGAAACAGTTTTATTTCTTGGAAGTCAACACACGCTTGCAAGTTGAACATGGCGTTACTGAAGCTGTCAACAACATCGACCTCGTTGAGTGGATGGTAAAACAGGCTTCTGGAGATTTGTTCCCCCTGGAAGAGTACAGCTATCAGCCGCAAGGACACTCAATTGAGGTGCGAATTTATGCCGAAGATCCTGCCAAGAATTTTCAGCCGAGTTCCGGGTTGCTAAATCAAGTTGCGTTTCCCGAAAACGTCCGCTGCGACAGTTGGATAGAAACCGGCACGGAGGTTACTCCTTTTTACGATCCGCTGCTAGCCAAAGTCATCGTTTGCGGGGAAAATCGCTCGCAGGCAATTGCTCAACTAAAAGCTGCTTTAGATGCCAGTGAAATAGCCGGAATACAAACTAATTTAGATTACCTCCGCCAGATTTTGGACGATTCCCGATTCAACCAAGGCGAACTGACCACGCGCTTTTTAAACTCTTTTGAATATGCCCCTTTAACGATCGATGTATTGGATGGTGGAACCTACAGCAGCATTCAAGATTATCCGGGGCGGATTGGCTATTGGGATGTTGGCGTACCGCCTTCTGGCCCGATGGATAATTTCGCATTTCGATCGGCAAATCGTTTAGTAGGAAATCCCGAATCAACAGCAGGATTGGAGTTCACAGCGACAGGCCCAACTCTGCGATTTAATGCAGATACAGTTATTAGTTTGACTGGTGCAACTATGAAGGGAACGCTCAACGGCGAATCGGTGCCGTTTTGGCGGGCAATTCCCGTAAAAGCGGGCAGCATTCTCAAGTTAAAAGCCATTGCAGGCGGCGGCTACCGCACTTATTTAGCGGTGAAACACGGTTTTAATGTACCTGAATATTTGGGCAGCAAATCAACGTTTGTACTGGGGAAATTTGGCGGTCACGCGGGGCGCACGCTGCGTCCGGGAGATGTGCTGAAACTGCACCAAACTGCAACTCTGTCAGCGGAATTTTCTTTGCCTTCCGAACTGATTCCAACTTACAGCAATAATTGGGAAATTGGTGTTTTGTACGGGCCCCACGGCGCGCCGGATTTCTTTACTGAGGAAGACATCGAAATGTTTTTCTCAACAGAATGGCGGGTGCATTACAACTCGACGCGGACGGGGATTCGGCTGATCGGCCCGAAACCTACCTGGGCGCGTCAAGACGGCGGAGAAGCGGGTTTGCACCCGTCTAACATTCACGATAACGCTTATGCGATCGGCACGATCGACTTTACGGGCGATATGCCTGTAATTCTCGGTCTGGACGGCCCGAGTTTGGGGGGTTTTGTCTGTCCTGCTACTATTGTGCAGTCCCAATTGTGGAAAATCGGACAACTGAAGCCGGGGGACAGCGTTCGCTTTTACTGTTTGAGTTTTACTGAAGCTTTGCAGCGGGAGTTAGCACAAGACAGGCAAATTGCTACTTTTTGTCTCCCTGTTTCTGAGGCGAAGGCGGAGGGATTGTCGCAGCTTCCCGGTTCTCCTATTTTGCACAAAATTCCTGAATCTTCGGGACAGGTTGCTGTTACTTACCGTCAAGCTGGCGATAAATATATTTTAGTTGAATACGGCCCTTTGGTGCTGGATTTGAATTTGCGTTTCCGGGCCCACGCCTTGATGGCATGGCTGATAGCAAATCCGTTGCCGGGAGTTATCGAATTAGTGCCGGGAATGCGATCGCTCCAAATTCACTTTGAGAGCCGCCAGATTTCGCAACAGCAGCTAATGCAGGCGCTGATTGCGGCGGAGGCGTCACTGCCAGCGATCGAGAATATGGAAGTGCCGGCGCGGATTGTACACTTGCCTTTATCTTGGGAAGATGAATCGACGCTGTTGGCTGTTGAAAAATATATGCAGTCTGTGCGATCGGATGCACCTTGGTGTCCCAGCAATATTGAGTTTATTCGCCGCATCAACGGGCTTGATAGCATCGAACAAGTCAGAGAAATTGTATTTAATGCTAGCTATTTAGTGATGGGTTTGGGAGACGTTTATTTAGGCGCACCAGTCGCAACTCCCCTCGATCCGCGCCACCGTTTGGTTACTACTAAATACAATCCCGCCCGCACTTGGACTCCCGAAAATGCAGTCGGCATTGGCGGCGCGTATTTGTGCGTTTACGGGATGGAAGGCCCGGGAGGTTATCAATTTGTCGGCCGCACGGTACAAATGTGGAATCGGTTCAAACAAACGGTGGATTTCCAGTCTGGTAAGCCTTGGCTTTTGCGCTTTTTTGTCCAAATCCGATTTTATCCGGTTTCTCATCAGGAATTGCAGCGCTGTCGGGAAGAATTTATCGAAGGGAAGTTTCAATTAAAGGTTGAGGAAATCACTTTTAGTTTGAGAGAATACAATGAGTTTTTGCATTCTATTGCTAGCAGTGCGGCTGAGTTTAAAGCGCACCAGCAGGCCGCGTTTAATGCAGAGCGCGATCGCTGGGCCGCCGCTGGGGAATTTGATGCTGAATCTGCCGCAGAAGCCCCGCTGGATGTGGCTGAGGGAGTGGCGGAGGTGAATTTGCCTGCTGGTTGTGAGGCAGTTGTCGCTCACGTTTCGGCGAATGTTTGGCAGGTGCTGGTTAATGTGGGAGATGCGGTTGCAGAGGGCGATCGCCTGTTAATTTTGGAAGCGATGAAAATGGAAATTGCTATTACTGCTGATGTGGCGGGAACTGTAGCCCAATTGTTTTGCCAACAGGGACAAACGGTAACTGCTGGGCAAATTCTAGCGGCAGTTCAACCCGATTAAGCAGTCTTGGATGCAGACACTTTATCTGTGCGCCCTGCACCCATTGGTGTCAAATTAAGGCTAAAAAACAGCAGATACCTGACGCGGGCGGTAGGACTTGGCAGTACAGCGCCGGAAATGGCAGAATTGAGATGGAGACATTCAGAATTACCTGTCAGTCGGCTGGGACTCTTGCGAACAGTTACGGTTTAGGTAAACTAGAGCTTAGTGCGATCGAATATTCTCAGGAAGAAGCTGGGCCACCAATATCGTGGAATCGCTCTATTCCAATTTTAGATATTATTGGTAATAAAGTCCAGCGCTGGCTGAATTTTGTGCAGGGTTTTCGACCAATATAAAGATAACTTTTAGGAGGCTATAAAGATGACAACCATATCCAAAGAACCAACAGCGATTATCCGTACAGAAAGAGGACTAACAATCGCAGGTACGCGCATCACGATCTACGACATCATGGACTATGTGACGGCTCAATATCCGCCTAAGTTTATCAGGGGATTGTTTGATCTGACAGAGGAACAAATTAATGGGGCTTTAGCTTATATTGAGGAAAATCGCGCTACTGTTGAAGCCGAGTATCAAATGGTTCTTAAGGAAGCTGAAGAACTGCGGCTGTACTACGAAGAAAAAAATCGCGATCTTATTGCCAGAATTGCCGCCCAGCCACCACAACCTGGTCAAGAAGCTATTCGAGCAAAACTGCAAGCAGCCAAGGCCAAGTTTAAGTCTCCGTCATGAATTTTTTAGTCGATCATAATTTAAGAGGACACGCCGTACTTCTCTCAGGTAGCATTTTGAGTGGTGGCTGGCTAGATTGGGTATTCATTCGATTTATCACCTTTGACGAAATGGGCCTGTCAATCAATAGTGACGATCGGGTAGTTTGGCAGTTGGCTCAATCAAACCAAATGATTTTGTTGACAGCGAA
The DNA here is from genome assembly GCA_026786085.1 of Microcoleus sp. CAN_BIN18. Classification (GTDB taxonomy): domain Bacteria; phylum Cyanobacteriota; class Cyanobacteriia; order Cyanobacteriales; family Microcoleaceae; genus Microcoleus. Next base: position 19,101 of record JAJAYT010000035.1, read on the forward strand.
TCGGAGTATGAAGGGCGAGAACTCTCTGGAACAAGTGATGCGCGAGGAAATTACTTCTACATCATTACCCGTGATTACTATTGGCGATGCTGACCGCTTGTTGAATGACTCTCAATATCGGCAGCGTTGTGCAATTCGTCTGGTTGAAATTGTGCTGGATATTAATACCTATATGGGTGTGAGTCGGCTTTTCATCCCATGAGGCGGGTCGGGAGATTGTTCAAGAAGTGCGATCGCGCTTCTGGGACTTGCAAGTAACTCAGCAGTTCTTCATCTCAAAGTATGATAGAGTTAATGTATCACAAAATCCTTAAATACTATGACCATTGAAAATATTGAAGCTGAGGTTATGGCATTGCCAAAGGACTCTCAAGCAATATTGCTATCGCGACTCCTAAAACACTTGGGACAAATTAGTGAAATTGATCCAGAAGCTGCATCTATCTGGAGTGAGGAAGCCCAAATGCGCGATCGAGAAATGGATGGCGGCGAAGTTACTAACATTCCCCCTGAACAAGTGTTTGATAAACGGGGTAAAGAACTTTATGAGAAGGTTATCCGCGCTCAAGTAGAGACACCGGAGAATATTGGCAAGATTATTTCAATTAATGTGGAGACAGGTGAATATGAAATTGGAGAGGATTTGGTAGTAACGAGTAGCAAATTACAAGCGAAACAGGCTAATGCACTAATTTGGGCGGAACGGATTGGTTTTGATGCAGTTTACGCCGTTGGTGGTACATTGGTCAGGACGGCATAAATGATACAAGGAAATGTAGTTGGGCTGCAAGCTCGAATTGGTGTAATTCTGCGTCTTCCAGAAAATTTAGACATAGAAATTGACTGTGTTGTTGATACAGGTTTTGAAGGTTTCTTGACTTTGCCATCTGCTGTGATTACTAAACTTGGGTTGCATTATCTTGGACAAATTAATGCAAAGTTAGCCGATAATTCCAATGTGGCAACTAACGTTTATTTGGCAACTATTTTGTGGAATGGTGTAGAAAAGGATGTTGCAGTGCTAGGAATGGGTCGTCGTCCGCTCATAGGGACTGCGCTACTTGAAGATTATCATCTCAGTATAGACTTCTGTGATGGTGGTACGGTTATTGTCGATGATATTTTGCGAGTGTAAGTGAGTTGGCTTATAATTTTGGGTGCGATCGCCCTTCTTCTGCTATTGGAGAGGGGAAGGGCGATCGCAATTGGATTATTAACAAATGTAGTCTTTGAAAAGTGATATTCATGTTAAAAAAAGTAAAAATCATTACTCTTTCAACTTTTATGGCGTTAGGAACAGCTACGCTAGGTTCTACTGCACCTCTCCCAAGTCCTAATAATCAAGGAGATTATATGGGAAGAGCTTATCATACTTATTGGGAAGTAGTAGATCCAGACCCAAATGGGCTAAATTGTCGCATGACAAATTCTTCTTTTGAAGAACTTCTGCGTGCTAACAACCGCACCCCATTTAACTTTTTTAATTGGTCTTTAGTTGGTGTCTTAAAACAGGGACAGCGTTTTGAAAGCTTTCCTA
>JAJAYT010000036.1 GCA_026786085.1 Microcoleus sp. CAN_BIN18
AAGAAGGAAGAAGGAAGAAGGAAGAAGGAAGAAAGAATGCTTATACAGCAAGTTTTTTAGCCCTCGATATCTTAAGTTTAGTTAGGTGGACTTACTTATCAAGTCAGGTTAAATAATCATAAATTAGTTTGTAGTGAGGACTTCAGTCCTCTCTCGTCCTTGAAGAGCTGACAACCAGAAATTCCAGTATAGGCGATCGACCGCACATTCGCTCAAAGCAAATCCGTAAGGTACTCTCTCTTCTCTAACTCTGCGCCCTCTGCGGCCTCTGTGGTTAAAAAATCATTCATAAATCCAGGTTACGCTATTCGCTCAACCAACTGAACATTTGACCGACGGCGAGACTGAAGGATTCAGCAAAGGCGGGAACGGGGATGCGATCGCCCGGTTGTTCAAAAACTGCTATGGTGCGATCGGCAAAATAGACAAATACCAGTGCTTCTTCCGGGTCAATCAGCCAGCCCATCTGAGTCCCGTGGGCGAGAGAGTGAAGAATGTTGCGGACGACTTTGGTTTGACTTTGGTCGGGGGAAAGAATTTCGATTGTCCAGTCGGGGGCGATCGCGAAAATGTTGGCTACTTCGCCGTTCTCGTCGCGAGGAATGCGTTCCCAGGTAAAGACTGCGAGGTGGGGTACAGTCGATCGACCGCCAAAGGTACAGCGCAATTCTGGATAGGCGCGGGCGATGCGTTGGGGTTTGAGTACCCGGTTGATGTCACCACCCAAATCGCTTTGAATTGTGCTGTGTTTTCCTTGCGGCATAGGTTTCTGGATAATTTGACCGTCGATGAATTCGCTGGCTGGTTTGGTTTCCGGCCGTTTGAGAAATTGATCGAGAGTCAAAGATGCGATCGGGGTTTGAACCATCGAGTCCGCCAGTCTTAGTTTTTTTTAACTTAATTTAAGTTTAATTTGTATTAGCCAACATTCCGATTACGAGAACAATCCGAACCCGCGGCTAACGGTATTTCCCAGGCGATCGCACAATGAAGCAGTTGGTAAGCTATTTCCTTGCTGTTCCCATTTTTCCACAAGTTGGCGGCCCAGCGGCGTGAGGCGAAAACTGTCGGTAATTCCTTGTCCATCTACTTCGCGCCGCAAAACGCCTACTTGAATCAGCCACAGCAGGGAATTTTCGGCTACGAGTTCGGCTACGGGCGATCGCGTGTAGCCGCTTTCGACACCCGAATTTGAGGCGATAGTTGTCAAGAAAACACTGTTATCGCGGATGGTCTGGAAGAAGTGTAATTGAAAAGGGGCACACCGGATCGCGCGATCGGCTCTTTTGACAGTGCGGCTGGGATAACTAATAGATTTAAACGCTTCCGATGGGATAAAAGTCATTGATTTAGCTCAGAATAGGTAGTATATTTTTGATTGTTACAGATTTATCGTCAAGTTAGACTTGTGAAAAACATACCAAAATTATCACAGCAGTTCAACAGATTCGCAAGTTTTCTCCTTATTAATATGGCTTACGCAGAAACCGGGGTTTTTTACCCCAAAACTGGACTATAGCCTTTAAGCCAGGTAAAAAACCTGGTTTCTTTTGCCGGAGTGCGTCCGGAACTCTAAAATCTAGATATACCTTAAAAAAACTCAAACAAATCATGACCCTTACTGAATTACTCCCAGCCATTGAAATGCTTCCTGCCTCTGACAAAGTAAAGCTCATCCGTATTCTTGCTGAACAGCTAGACACGGTTGAGGAAATTGCACCACTAGAAGCATTGAAAACCTATGAATTGCCCACTCCTTACAACTTGTTTGGTGCTGGTGCAGAATTGATGCAGGCAATGCAAGCATCAACTCAAAGTTAAAATTTATGAGATTCCGTTACTCCACAACTAATCCATCTCAAAACGAGTTTGACAGTTTGCCACGGTTGCCTTTAACCCTCAACCATAATTCTTTGACTATCGACGCGATCGGACTTGTAGATAGTGGGGCAACAATCAGTGTTTTACCCTACGAAGTTGGCGTTCAACTTGGCGGCACTTGGCAAGACAGTCAAGCAATTATCCAACTGGCTGGCAATCTAAGTAGCCAATCAGCTATACCATTTTTCGCACTTTTTCAAGTTGCTGAATATCCACCTGTTCGTCTAGCCTTCGCTTGGGTTAAATCTCCCCAAGTTCCCCTAATTCTCGGTCAGACAAACTTTTTCTTAGAATTTGATGTCTGCTTTTATCGTTCAAAGCTTGAATTTGAAGTCAAACCAAAAACATAAGAGGTAATCAAATCAGTGGACAGTAAGATATATCAACCTAATCAATACTAATTTTACACTTATTATGACCGATACACTGAATAATATCAAGAGGTTTGTTGATTACGTCCGTACTTTGAAGGGAGACGAGAAAGGGGAAGCTCAGGTATTTTGCGATCGCCTGTTTCAGGCCTTCGGTCATCCAGGCTACAAGGAAGCGGGAGCAGAACTAGAATATCGGGTGAAAGCGAAAGGCAAAACCACAAAGTTTGCTGATTTATTGTGGCGGCCCCGGTTATTGTTGGAGATGAAAAAGCGGGGCGAAAAGCTGGAAAAACACTATCAACAAGCTTTTGAATATTGGCTGGAACTGGTGCCACAACGTCCTCAATATGTAGTTCTCTGCAAATTTGACGAGTTTTGGGTTTACGACTTCGATCTTCAGCTTCGGGAACCAGTCGATCGCATTAAACTAGAAGAATTACCCGATCGCTTCACTGCCCTTAACTTTCTCTTTCCCGAAAAT
>JAJAYT010000037.1 GCA_026786085.1 Microcoleus sp. CAN_BIN18
AGATCGGTGACATCAAACCGCTAGCATCCTTGACTAACCTGACTTCGCTCGGCCTCGAAGGAAATCAAATCAGCGACATCAAACTGCTAGCATCCTTGACTAACCTGACTTCGCTCAGCCTCGAAGGAAATCAAATCAGCGACATCAAACCGCTAGTATCCTTGACTAACCTGACTTCGCTCGGCCTCGTCAACAATCAGATCCGTGACATCAAACCGCTAGTATCCTTGGCTAACCTGAGAGAGCTCCGCCTCGTCAACAATCAGATCCGTGACATCAAACCACTAGCATCCTTAACTAAACTGACCGATCTCGAACTCGTCAACAATCAGATCGGTGACATCAAACCGCTAGTATCCTTGACTAACCTGAAGAAGCTCAACCTCATCAACAATCAGATCCGTGACATCAAACCGCTAGCATCCTTAACTAAACTGACCGATCTCTACCTCGACAAAAATCAAATCAGCGACATCAAACCACTAGCATCCTTGACTGAGCTGACTTGGCTCTACCTCGACGAAAATCAAATCAGCGACATCAAACCACTAGCATCCTTGACTAACCTGAGATATCTCCGCCTCGAAGGAAATCAAATTAGCGACATCAAACCGCTAGCATCCTTGACTAACCTGACCGATCTCTTGCTCAATAACAATCAAATTAGCGACATCGAACCGCTAGCATCCTTGACTAACCTGAGTTTTCTCTACCTCAGCGGAAATCCCATCGCTCCCAAGACTTGTCCTCTTTCGCGAGAGTCTATCTGTAGGTGGGAACCACTATCCAACCATAAAACTTGAAAATGATGCCCGATCGCACTTAAATGCTTTAGTCGCGATGGCTGTGGTGCTGATAAAGTGCGATCGGCAATTCTATCCTGACATCGGCTTCAGTCAGGGAGAGATTGTCGGGAAGGGCGATCGTGATTTGCACAATGTTGTACTTGTTTGTTTTAATTTTATTTAACGGGCGATCGATTAACTTTGCAATTTGAGTTTTAAATTGATAGAGTTTTTCAAACGCCATCGATAATCTCTCTTATTTGGTTTGCTGGAATGTCATTTTGGTCTGACTTAGAGTAGATAGAAACGAGTAAAACGCAGGTATCGCTTCTGAGTTGATAGATAACTCGGTATCCGCCACTTTTGCCTTTTTGGATGTCACTATTTTTGAGGCGAACTTTGAATACAGTGTAACCAGTTCCGGGGATTTGGTCGCCAATGAAGTTGCCAGACAGAAGTTCATCAAGTAGGGGTTGTAGGTCACTGCGGATACTGCGGTAGCGTTTATTTAGGGTGCGAAGACGTGTTTTGAAGTCATCGGAAAAAAGAAGCTGGATTTCGGGTGTCTCGTCAGTCATCAATGCCATCCCAGAGTTCAGAAATAGGATGAACTTTGCCTTCTTTAACTTGCTGCATGGAGTTGCGGAGGCTGGCTAGTATGAGTTCGGCCGATTCGTCATCGGGATCTGCTGGCCGGGTGACGATATTGCGGTTTATTAATAGTTGGTAGAAATCGTCCACTGAAATTTTAGCGAGTTGAGCGGCGTTTTCTAAACTGAGGCTGTGTTGTTGATAAAGTCCGATCGCAATTTCTATCCTAACATCGGCTTCAGTCAGGGGAAGATTGTCGGGAAGGTTGATCGTAATTTGCATAATTTATGGTACTTTTAGGTTTTTATTGGCTTTTAAGTGCGATCGATTAATTTTGCAATTTTGGTTTAATTTTGTTACAAAAGTCGATAAACTGACGAAAAGTAGTCAGTTGTTCTGGCTGAACTTGAATCCTTGCCAATAGCTGTTCCAAATAAAATGGCTTGAGTACATCTCCAGGTCGTTTTTTTGAATAAGTAATATTTTTAGCTTCAAATAACGATCTTAAATAAGCTCCGTGAAACTTAGCATGAGTATTAAAATCTTGATATTTGCCCATATTTTCTGGACAGTTCACTGAAATATCATAATATTTAGTATAATCTAACAAAGGCTTGTTTTGAGGATTTCTGGAATAAATTTTGCGATTACCCAGCAGCCAACTTTCCAAGCAGCGATTCTGAAATATCAGCACAAGTTCTGCATTATTTAATTTCAACTTTTGCTCATTTAAAAAATTATCAATTTCAGTTGTAAGTTCGGCAACAGTATTTTCCTCAGCGTCGAGACACACTACAAAATAGCTGTATTTTCCGTTGGAGTTAATTTCGGCGATCGCAGGCGGTATGAAATTGTATAATGAATCCCCAGAAGAATAAGCGACTTTTAGGGGAATATAGTCGATGTCCAATTTAGCGATCGCCCGCATCCGATCGCAAAACCGCTCCCAACCAAATTGGCGGCCCAGCACAATGCACCCAGCGCTGCCGGGAAAATTTGCATCAAAGTGGATGCCAAACTCCGATCGGGTTAAGCCTGTTGGAGAAACAACCGGATCGGGCGTGATATGAAAAAAATTTCCTTCAATCCCTCTGGTATCAGACCAGTAAGGCGTAGTTGGGATTTTGTAGGCAAATCCCTGCGGTATTGGGCCCTTCCCTCGTTGCCACTGATCGCCCTGCTGCTGCCAGTCTGCACAGCCAGAAGTCGCCAAATAGTTAATTTTGTTGCCGTCCGGGTAGATCAGTTGCAAGTTGCCGAACAACAATTCAGATGCAGGCTTAAGCTGCATTGTAAATTCAAGTTTGTGCATAAAAATTACTTATTGGCCAATTGTAAAATACGATCGCGTAGCCTAGAGATTAAAGAATTTATTTCGGAAATAGAATCTTCAAACCCAGGTTTTCCAACTAAATATCCTTTATCTTCTGTTAAATTTATCAAGGCATCAACTAAATTGTTGAGGTTGGAACAGTTGCGATCTAAAAGAGTCTTAGCTGTTGTTTTTGCCATATCAACTTCTAAGTCCATAATTTCCAGCAATCCAATTTTCTATGCTGTTTAAGCGTTTATCGTGAAACCTAATAGCTTCTTCTATGCGAGTTCGTTCTTTCGCTGCCTCTAGTGCCTCTTTTTGTAGATTCTTTAAAAGGTTGAAAACTACAATAAGCAAGCTCACAACAACGCTTAAAACAGCTATGTCCACCTTTAACAAGGTCGAAGTAAAATTCATAATTCCTGTGCACTCAATAGACGGAACAATTAGTCGTTTCCTTCGTAGGTGTCAATTTCCAAATATATGTCAGCAAGCCACCGAGCGACATCGAATCGCATTCTGTACTTTCCCGACAATTCTATTTTAATGATGCTTTTTCGACCTAGAGGAATTTTCCATTGTTGAAACTCCATCCCCATACCGATTTCTTGAGTTAGCGTTCCCGCCAGCCACCAAGTTCTTCTCGATGTTTGCGACCTAACAGAAATCCGAATAATAGGTTTATTGAAAAGCAAAGGGAAGGCAATTGGCTCGATCCTTCCTTCGTAAATTCCAGATCGAGCCTGAACGTAAGAGCCTTGGAAAAATTGTTGCCAATCTTCTTCGCGATCGAGTGGCATTGCGATATTAAGGTACTAATACCAAGGATTGAGTTACAGCTCGGTAGCGAAATTCTCTGTTCGGCCGGTCTTTGAGTATTACGCCAAGTTCATATCGAACTTCATCCCTAGTGTCGTAAGTTGCGGCATTATTGATGTTGGGATCCAAAGAGTCAATAGTTCCTTCTCTTGACAGGTATCCCAAAATTGTGTTAGTCGCAATATCGAACTCAATGATTACGTATTTTTCCATGTTGCTACCTGTTGTTTTTTAATTCAAAAGTCAGTTCAGACTAACTGTTTCTAGGCTATCGTGTAGCGACGGCGGCGGACTGGGCGAACCTTCACGATTGTGAAGCCGGCGTATTTTTTGCCAGGGAGATTCTTGAATACAGTATCAGCCTTTGTAGGGGTACACAATAGTAGCGCCGATTGCGTTTTTGTGCCTTTTCTGTAAGCCACCCTGACTGGAAGGCAGCCCATCTCAAGCGCATCTTCCCTTGAACTTCCCACTAAAGTTTTTCCCGTCGGTAAGGATCCGTCTGCTGGAGCCTTTGTATAGCCCAAGTCTGCGAAAATTCCTGCTAAGTTGGCCTCGATAAGTTGAAGTTCAACCACTGAGCTATCGTTGATTTCTAAAAAGTAACTAGCTCGTTTTTTTGACTCTGCCATATTCGGTGTATCTGTTTTGTCTGGTTATCTCTGAACCATAACGCTCCTGTACGCAGCTTGCAACCCTCTCTTTGCAAGGGTTTCAACCGTGACTGAGACACTGCGGAAGGTTGCAACCTTCCGGATTTGCGATCGCGATTGAAACACAGCGAACGTAAAGAATTGTTAAGATACCGACCTACTTAAATCTTGAATCAGTAGGCGTATTTTTGTCAGTCGAGAAAATTACTATTTTTTGCTTGAGTCCGCCTATCTCCACTGAAGCGGATCGAAAGCGTACCCGACAGTCCGGGCGACGCTCTGGCAAGTCAACCTCTTCGCCCAATATCCGCTTCTTACCAGGCGACTTGGGAAAAGCCCGGGACTCTCCTTGATTTTGGCTAAATGTCATTCTGGCCGGATCGAATGTATGGCCCTGAATTGCCAGGATATTCTTAATTAAAATTTCACCCTGTGACGGGGATGGACTTAAAAGCTGAAGTTTGTATCCTAATTCCCAATGATTGTAATTAGCATATCTTTTTCCCTTCTCCCAATCGTAGCCCCCTCGCTTCCCGAAAATTTCTTGAATTTTTGTAGCAATTTTTTTAAGATACGCAACAGAAATCGAACTATCAGTTTCACCCATCAGGCGGAAAGTGATTTCTCCTTCCTTTGGTCTTTCCCCGCTATCCTTTCTTTCTTCTTGGAAGTACAAGTAAACTTTGGGATGCCCGGATAACATTTTTATGTCGGAATTGCGTCCTTGACTGGTACTGGATTCCTCCGTCTTCTGATGCCACCAATTAATAATCTGAGCAGCTATTTCGTTATAGCCACCAGTAAAAACTAATGGTGCTAGTTGCTTGCGGTTTGCGTAAAAAACCGCTGTTTTGTATTTGCGATCGGGCGATGATTTATCCACTATCAACGGGCGATTCTCATAGGGATTTCCCCAGGGAGTTCTTTTCCTTTGCCACTCGATAAAATCTTCACCTTTAATCCCGGTCAATCGCAAAAATCCTTCCTCAAAATCATCAGCCCAAAGCTTAAAATCTGCCTCACTCCAAATGGTCGATCTACTTTTAATCAGTGCGTCAAAATTTTGCAGCAAACTTACCTGCAATGGTAGTAGCATTCTTGCCCCGGAAATTAAAAGCGTTACGCCGTCGAGGTCGAGCTCTACCAATCCAAATCGCAGCGTATCGCTATCGCCGTTAGCTTGCCCCTTGATGACCGTGACAGCTTCTTGTAGAGCTATCTTCGCCAAAGCTTCTCGCTTTAGAGACTCTAAATTGCTATTGCTCATTGTTACTTATTGATTTTCCCCTTCTGTTTTCGTCGCGCCCTTCTGGGTTTGAAGCTTGAAACTATTTTAATTTTAGGTTTGGGTTCCTGCTTTTCCGATTTTCCTGGGACTGCGTTGTTCTTAGCATTTAAAAAATTAGATTCGACTTGCTTAAAATAAGCCTTGACATCTCCAACCCCTAAAGCTAATTCGATATCTTCATACATGATTCCCCGCCCGAACTGCACAGCCTCATGTTCCGCTTCCATTCTTGCCGTCAACTCAGAACGAAAGCTTGATTTCTGCTGTGCGGGTGAATTACGGGGTTCTTTTGGGCTTTTGCCGGGTTTTTTGGGGCCTTTAGACATTAAATAAACTCCGCATACATTTCCTCTTCCGTCAGCAAGTCGCCGAGTGTATCAAAAAACGTTTCAAAACCATTGATGACCGCGCTCGATACGTTTTCGTCTGGGAAAATTTCTTTAATATTTTCCTCGAATTTTTCAGCAAAAACAAAGCTGTCATCTTCCTCTTCTCCACCCAATTCTTGACCCGTCTGCTGTTCGACGAACTTGCGCGCGTTGAGGAAGAGGTAGTTGAATAAAATTGATTCTGCGGCAGTTTTCACAGAAAACCAAATATCCGTTACTGCATCTATCAAGCTATCTCTAACAACTTCATTTCCGCCCGAAAGTTCGATTAATCGCGCTAATTGCCCCGTATTAATTCGCACTTTTGGGATATTATTCCCCCCAAGTCCTCGACCGACCAAAACAGTAGCTACCGAGCGACCGATGAATTCCCCTAGAGGTTCGTAGAGGTTGGTTATGGCATCTTTAATTCCCTGTTGCAGGGCCTTGTCTGAAATCTTCCAGTTAAAATGCCACGCTTGTTGAGCGGTTTGCACCAACCGCGATGAAAGTTGAGGGGCAATGGCAGCAGCTATCCACGGGAACAACTTAGCCGCCCATCCAAAAATCGGGCGAAAAATTTTTCCAAAAAATCCAAGTATGGGCCTGGCTTTCAAGCTTAGAAATCTAGTGATGCTACCCATCTTTGATGCGATAGCAACAACTTTGCCACCGACGGCAAAGATGAAAGGTTTGAGTTTGACTACTGCTGTTGCAAGTTTGATAATAGTTAAAGCTATTGGTATGGGCATAAAATCATCCTTTTTTGCTTGATTGAACAATAGAAATCTTGGCAAGCATCTCTCGCAAATCATCATCTTCAGGATTGAAGGTTGGCACTGGAACGTCAATTTCAGAGCCACTGAGCAAAGTAGGAATTATCTGCTCCAACTCTTCTTTGCTTAAATCGGCGACATCTTTTTCCTTAGTATTTTCGCCAAAACCTTGCTTTGTCCCCGAAAGATTGAATTCTAGTTGCAGTTTTTTGGGCTTGTATCTAAATGGAAGCCCTAGCATTGAAATAATTTGCTTTAATGTTTCCCCAGACCCTGCAACAATCTTTAAAATGCGCGTAACCGCAAAGGCTAACCCAATTTGGATAGACAGGCGAGCGTTAGCATCCGCCTTGATTTCGTGCAACAATTCCAATGCTGCTTGCAGTGCGACACCGGGCGAATTGTAAGTGTACGATACCTCCTGATTACCAGCCTTGGTTTTGTCACTGTCTTCTATTTCAACTGTAATCGGTGCGTCGATGCCGTGACGGTCGATCGCCATTAGTAATGCGTTGACCATCTGCGGGTAAGTTTTCAGCTTTTCTGGCAGCAATGGTTTATCTTCAATCGGGATTTGCAATAATTCCCCCGGGATTTCCATTTTCCCTCCGAGCACTTCTCGGACTTGCAGAACCTTCATTAAGTCCCGCAACATTGCGGTTGATTCTCGGCAACATTCATCCATGTTTCTTTTTCTTGGTGGTGGGTTGGGGAAAGGTGGGAAAGTTGGAGCTGAAGGTGCTTGTGGTGGTGACGGTGATGGGGTTATAGGTAAAGTGTCCCCATTTGAATTGGGGCAAAATGGTATTAACTGAAAAATAACCTTATTATTGGCGGCTATTCCCGCATTAACGCGTCTATGAATAAGTAAGTCGGCGCAAAAAAACCAAACTATGTTAAGATAAGTAAACAAAGATAATACATCTACTGAGGTAACTCAATATATGGGCGCTAGATTAAGGGTATTCC